>CBHWDR010000069.1:0-9703 GCA_966112575.1 uncultured Chitinophagales bacterium | reverse complement strand
GCCGTGTGCCGGTGCTGGTCCGCGACTGCATCAGCCTGAACAACCTCGGCGCCGATTATGGCACGATCGGCAATGAGCCCATCATGTCGAATGGGAAAGGCGAGGCCTATGGACTGGAGCTCTTCGCCCAGCAGAAGCTGACGAAAAAATTCTTCGGCTTTGCGAGCTATACCTACGTGATCTCGCGCTTCAGCGGCCGCGACGGCATCCTGCGCCCGAGCGCCTGGGACAACCGCCATCTCTTCTCCTTTACCCTGGGCTACAAAACGAAAACGAACTGGGAGTTCGGACTGAAGTACCGCTTCCAGGGCGGGCTGCCCTACACGCCCTTCGACGAAGGGGCAAGCCAGCGCAACTTCGCAACCCTGGGCACCGGTGTGCTGGACTTCAGCCGCTTCAACAGCCTGCGCCTGGGCAATTTCCAGCAGAGCGATTTGCGTATCGACAAGAAGTTCAACTTCCGTCGTACCACCCTCGATCTCTTCATCGACATCCAGAACTGGACGGCTTTCAAAACCCCTTCGCTGCCCCAATACACGTTCGACCGCAACCTGCAGACCGGCGCCTTCCTCACCACCAACGGCCAGCCCCTCCGTGCCGACGGCAGCAATGCCTTCCCCGTGATCCTGCTGGAGAACGACTCCGCGCCCCTGCCGACGATCGGGTTCATCCTGGAGTTCTAGAAGTTTGCGGAGTTTGCGAGTTTAAAGGTTCAAAGGTTCAAAAGTTCAAAAGTTAGAAGAGGCACAAGCTCCCCTCTCCTTTGGAGAGGTAAGCGAGCGATAGCGAAGGTTACGCGCGAAGCGCTAGGGGGTGAGGTCATTCAAGAGTTTAAGAGTTGCCCCGTTCTCCCTTGATCTACTCCCCTCTCCTTTGGAGAGGGGCAGGGGGTGAGGTCGTTCAAAAGTTCAAGAGTTGGCGCGGTTTTCACCCACAACATCTTCTTTGTGCTCCTTCGTGTGCTTCGTGTCTTCGTGGTGAAAAAAGAGCCCCTTGGTTTCCCCCCTTTTCCCCCGCAAGCAAAGCGCCGCGCAAAAACACTGAGTTAGTCTCGGCGAGCAACGCGAGCCACTGCGTACCCGCGCACCAGCGGATGCTCTTCCAGCCAGTGGAACCGCACGCCGGGGATGGTCTTCAGCTTGCGGATCACCGTGTCGAGGCCCTGGGCCCGGGCATTGTTGTCGAACTGGAAATCGTGCATGAGCAGCACCACGTGGTTGCGCACCTTGCTGCTGTTGGCGGCTTCGATCACCTGCCGGTAGAGTACATCAGGTTTCTGCATTCCCTTAAAGCCCCACTCGAGGTCCCAGCCGATGATGTTCTCGCGGCTGTGGAGGCTGTCGAGCAGGTGGAAAAGTGGTAGCGCCTCGGGGCTGTAATGGTGCTTGTAACCCGCCGTGTACCAGGCATTGACGCCGGGCAGGCGCGTGATCGGCAACGAGAGCCCCAGGGTATCGCGGTTGCAACGGATATCCTCCAGCACCTGTTGCGGCTCCTTGTAGTAGTTGTGTACACCCAGCTGGTTGATGCCATGCGTATAGGTATGATTATAGAGCCGGACGTTGCTGTCGGCCTCGAGGCTGTCGTAGAGCTGCCGGTAGTGGTCCGACCAGTAGACCTGCTTGCCTACGATCATGAAACTGGAGCGCACACCTTCCGAATCGAGCACCGAGCGCACGTAGTGCGTGGTCTTGTAGGGGCCATCATCGAAACTGAGATAGATGTGCAGGGAAGTCGTATCCACACGCTCCGTGGAATCGATCTTCCGGATGGCCGCCTTGGGCTTCTTCCGGATCGGTGGAGGAGCAGCGGCAACTGATTTAACAAGGTGCGCGGGCTTCGGCTTGTGGGCGAAAACAAAAACCGCCAGGATCATCCCGGACAGGAGGAGGGCGCCGAAAACGAGTTTGTTCATGAGATCCGATGCGGTGGGTGGTGGAATGTAAAACTAATCAGCAGCGCGATGCGGCGCAAAGAATCTCCAAAAGATAGAACTGTCTTAACAATTGTCTGCCTATTGCGACTTCCGGCTAAAGATTTTATCTTGAGTGAACCCTTCCTGCGAATACCTGTGCTGCCTCGTGTATTTGATCACGTTTAAACCCGTTACCATGAAACTATCGGAGTTTTTCGCGCTCGATGAGGCCCGGAAGCGGCAAGCCGTACTGCACGAAGGCGTGCTGGTTGGCAAACGCCTGAGCGCCGCTCATTTTATCTTTCTTTTCCAGCTGGAGAATTATTACGTGGAAGCTTATTGCAATCGCCTGAGCCGCGACATCGAGGAATACCGCGTCTTCGACCGCCTCGATCCCCTGCAGCCCTATCTCGACGAGCTGGAGATCGATGACCTGCTCAACTGAGGACGCAGGTCAGCCGCGGCTTGCACCGTACATGGCTGCACCGGCAGGATCTGCCGGAAATGCGCCTCGTAGGCATCGATGATGCCTTCCCAGTTGTATTCGGCGGCGATGCGCTCGCGGCTAAGCAACACCCGCTGCCGGTTCTCTTCCGAAAGCCGGTCGGTTTGCCGCCGCAGGCGCGCAATGTCGGCTGCATCCGAAAAATACCAACCCCCTTCCTGGAGTACATATCGGTTGAACGCATTGTCATGCGCGGCAACAAGCGCCCCGGCACCCATGGCCTCCAGAAGCGAAGGATTGGTGCCACCTACCGAATGCCCGTGAAAATACAAGCGGGAATAAGCACGCAGACGGTCGAGCAGATCCGCATCGTAAACGGGCCCAAGGCAGCGGATTCCCCGCTCCCTGGAAAAGCATTTCTTCCAGCGGCGGCCATATTTTGTATCCGTGCTGCCAACCACCAGCAGGTCATTGCCCGGCGAGGCCTGGGCCCCTTCGAGGATCATCTCGACCTGGTTCTCGGGCTCCATCCGCGCAATCAGGAGGTCGTATCGGTAGGGCTCCAGCCCCAGCCTCCGGATCGGTTCTTCATTGTTGATTTCCATTTGATGCGCGCCATAGGGGATATAATGGGCCGCTCGTCCGTACTTCTCCTGGAGATAGGCTTGTATCGCGGGCGCATCGGCGATCAGGTGATCGCTGTACCGCACGGCCAGCGACTCGGCCCGGCGAAGGAAGCGCCGCACGGGCGCCGGGTATTTCGAACGCTTCCATTCCCAGCCGTCCATGTTCGTGGTCACCACAGCATTCCTGGGCAGCAGCCAGCCCCAAACCGAGGAACTGGTATAGCCAAGCTGGAGGATGATGTCGAAGTCCTGTTTGCGGGTATCGCGGATGCAAGCCAGGTCGTAGAGAAACTGCCCGGCCGTTCCCAGCCACTGCGGATCCCGCTGCCGAAGCAGGCGTACACCCATCCAGGAAGCATCGCGGTAGGGATGATGATGCGGCGTGTACACGCAAACATCATGACCGCGCGCCACCAGCCCGGCGGAAAGCTGCTGGGCAAATTGCTCGAACCCGCCGTAGCGGTTCGGAATTCCCCGGGTGCCGATGATCGCGATCTTCATGGTCATTATATACGAAGGGAAAAACTGAAGGGAAGCCTCGATCGGCAGCAAAATCCTTAAACAAATGAGGAAAGGCAGGAAGATTGCAGGAAGGAAAAGAAAACCTATGGCCAAAGCAGTGCGCAAAACAGCTAAGAAATCAGCAGCGAAGAAGACAGCCAAAAAAACCCCCGCCAAAAAAGCGCCGGCGAAGAAAGCAGCTCCGAAAAAAGCCGGCGCCAGGAAAACAGCGGCAAAAAAAACCGCTACGAAAAAGGCAGCCCCAAAGAAAACGGCAGCTAAAAAATCCGGTGCGAAGAAAGGCACTACCGGCAAGAACAAACTCGGCGTGAAGAACTCGCTGGTGAACAATATCAACGCGAAGAAAAAGAGCGGCACGTCGAAACCGAAGAAGAAGTCAACGGTTTCGAAGAAGGCCTACAAAAAAATGGAAAACAACTGGGGAAAGGACTAAGCCTCTTCTTCATCCAGCTCGGGGCTGCCGCCTAATGAAAGCGGCTCCGTCTTTCCGTCCTCCAGCAACTCCACACCTTTCAGCTTCCGCTGGATGGCCCGGGTACGTACGCCCACCACGTCATCGAGCTGGTTGAGGCCCGTCTGGATATTGCGCTGTGCCTTGTCGAGCAGGGAGCCGAACTGGATGAACTCCTTCTTTACCGCGCCCAGCACCTGCCAGACCTCCGAAGAACGCTTCTGGATGGCGAGGGTACGGAAGCCCATTTGCAGGGAGTTGAGGATCACCGCCAGCGTCGTTGGGCCGGTGATCACCACCTTGCAGTCGCGCTGGATCTCTTCGAGGAGCGAGGCTTTGCGCACGACCTCGGCAAACAACCCTTCGAAAGGCAGGAAGAGAATGCCGAAGGAGGTCGTGCCCGGCGGATCGATGTATTTCTCACAAATATCTTTCGCCATCTTCCGGATCACTGCTTCCAGGTTTTTTTGGGAAGCTTCGATCTGGGCGCTATCTCCAAGATCATACGCGTCCTGTAACTGCTCGTAGGCATCTTTCGGGAACTTGGCATCGATGGGCAGCCACACGTAGTCGCGATCGCCTTCTTTGTTGGGGAACTTCACGGCAAATTCCACGCGCTCGGCCGAACCCGGCTTCGTGGCCACGTTGGCTTCGTATTGCTCGGGGGCAAGAATATTTTCCAGGAGCATATGGAGCTGCACTTCGCCAAAGCCGCCGCGCATTTTCACATTGCTCAATACTTTCTTCAGTCCGCCCACATCCTGGGCCAGGGTTTGCATCTCGCCCAATCCTTTTTGCACGCTTTCCAGTTGGCCGCGCACGAGCTCGAAGCTCTGTCCCAGCCGCTCGTTCAGGGTCTTCTGCAGTTTCTCCTCCACCGTCTCGCGGATGTGCTCCAGCTTCTTCTCCGTCGACAGCACCAGCTGCTGCTGTTTGTCTTCCAGCAGTCCGAAGCGTTCGCGCTGCACCTGCGAGAACTCTTTCCAGTCGCCGGCCATGGCCTCGCGGCTCTCGCGGCTGTGGGTGTCGATGCGCTCGATCAGGGCCGTGATCTTCTCTTCCACCGTTTTATTGATCGCCTCCGTGCCTTTACGGTTCTGCTCCGTGATGAGCCGCAGCGTGTCGGTCATCTCGCGGCGAAACGCATGCAGCGTGTCGTTGAGCTCCTGCCGGTTCTGGGCCGCGGTCTGGGCCGCCTCCTGGCGGTTGGCCTGCAGGTCCTGCCGCAGGCTGGTCGTGAGCCCGTCCAATTTTCGAAACAGCTCATCCAGCTTTGTCGAGAGCGCAAACAGGTTGTTGTTCGGCTTCGGCCGGAACAACAGCACCAGCAGGATCACGGCAACATTCAGCGCGATCGAGATATATAGAAGTTCATTCATATAATGAAAAATAATTAACTTTTAGAACCTTTCAAAGGACTACGCTTGCCCGCCAAAGCCTTTGGCGAAGGCGGGACCACGGACCACAAGCCTATTGCCTCCGTCCGCCGTAGCCTTTGGCGAAGGTGGGCTACTGCCCACTGCCTACTCCCTCATTCCCGATACCCCTTCCCTTTCTTCTCCGCCACCAGCTTCGCCCGTTCTTTTTCCGCTTCCTCTTCCGACGCGAAGCTCTTTACCTGCGTCTGCCCCTTCGTGCCCACACGGCCGAAGCGCACATAGAGCTTGGGTCCCTCAACGGCACTCTCCCAGAACTTATTGCTTCCACCTTCGGTGCACACCAGCCGCTGATAGACCAAGGCCTTCTCCTCGGTCAGAAACAACTTCGACCCTCCCGTCTCCGGAACCGTCGCAACTTGCTTTCTCCTCCTTCCCACTCTTAGCCTCACTCAGCCTTCGTTCGATCCGCTCCAGCACCCGTTCGCTATGCTCCAGCCAGTCTTTCGTGAACACCATGATCGTTCGCCAGCCAAAGGCATCCATGATGCCCGGACGCTGCACGTACTGTTCGAGAATATTCCCGTTGCGGTAATGCGCTTCGTCGTCGATAATGATGCCCAAGGAATACGCAGCATCACCCGGCTCCTTCT
The DNA here is from genome assembly GCA_966112575.1 of uncultured Chitinophagales bacterium. GTDB lineage: Bacteria > Bacteroidota > Bacteroidia > Chitinophagales > Chitinophagaceae > Flavisolibacter. The sequence goes on along the minus strand of CBHWDR010000069.1, from coordinate 3,715 downwards.
TTATCGCCAGGTTGCAACGGAAGTCCGACTGTCCCACCTGCTCCGATACGGAATAGCCCCGCTCCTCGAGGCTCTTGCGCAGCTGCTCCTGTACGATAGCCGGGACCTTTTGCTCCGCCATTTCTCCCCGCTTCGGCTTCAGTGCATCAAGGATCATCCGCGCCATGGCCATGTTGCCTTCGCTCACGGCTTCGGCATAATGCAGGAAGCGCTTGAAGTAAGATGCGCCTTCGTTGTATTCATTGGTGATGTCGGCCTGCTTCATCGAGCTGACCACCGCCATATGTTTCTTTGCCCGGCTGAAGAGGACATTAAGCCGCTTCTCCCCGCCTTTCTTGTTGATCGGGCCAAAATTCATCAGCACCTTACGCCGCGGGTCGGGACCATAGCAGACGCTCATGATGATGATGTCGCGTTCATCACCCTGGATGTTTTCTAGGTTCTTGATGATCAGGCCCACATACTGATCGTTCTCCGTTCGGTTGTAGGCCGCCTCCAGCAGCTGCTCAAACTCCGTGTCTTCACCGGCCAGCCGCTCGAGCGCATCTTCAATCGTGCCCTGCTGCTCCTGGCTGAAGGCCACCACGCCGATGCTTTCTTCCACGCCCCGCCTGAGCAGCTCCCGCACCAGGCTGGCGATATAAGCCGCCTCGTCGAGGTTGGCCCGCTTCTCATAGGTGCTGTTGGGAAGGAAATGAAAGGAGATGCTTCGATCATAGAGCTTGTCGGCATTGGCCCCCGCTTCTTCCGCAGCGCGCACTTCGATCGGCGCCTTCGCTCCATGATGAATGGTGCGATCGGGAATGGTAAGCAGGTTGGCCTCGTAGAAGGCATGGTTGCTGTACGAGATCAGCGTTTCGTAGCGGCTACGGTAATGCCATCCCAGCATCACCGAATTGAGCTTGCGCGCTCCCTGCACCAGCAGGGAATCTGCCTCATTGCTCAGGATTTCGTCGTCCTCATCAGCCTCCCAGCTCACCAGGTCATCCGGGTCTTCGGCCTTCGCCGAAAAAAAGTTGGTGGGCGGCATCTGCCGGTCATCACCCACGATGATCGACTGGTGTGCGCGGTACAGTGAAGGGATGCCTTCTTCCAGCGTGATCTGGCTCGCCTCGTCGAAGATGACCACATCGAAATACTGGGCATCAACCGGCAGGGAATCGCTCACGCTCAAGGGGCTCATCAGCCACACCGGCTTCAGGTCGCGCAGCACCAGCCCGCTCTCCCGCGCCGCGAGCTCGCGGATACTCTTGTACCGCATGCTCTTGCCGAATTCGTTCTCGAGGATCTTCCGACCCTCGGTGTATTGCTTCTTGAACTCGCGCTGATCGGTTGTAAGCCCGCCAATCGCCCGGTTGCTCAGCTCATAATGTTCCAGGAAGCGGTTGCGCAGCCGCGCACGTATGTAGTGCGCATTGATCCGCAGCAGGTCTTCATAAGCCGCCGCCACGCCTTCCGCCGCATCTTCAATGGCCGTGCCATCCCATCGTTCAAAATCTTTTTTCGAACGGTAGACCTGCTTCAGGGTCTTGCCGGCCATCGCAGCTTCAAGTGAACGTGGCGGGAGTGAAAGCCGGCGCAGGGCACGACGGATGGCAGCCGAAGCCTGGGCACTAGCCCGCAGCCCGGGCAGCAGGTCGGGCATGCTATCCAGGTTGGCCAGCAGCGAATCCAGTTCATCGAGCAAGTCACCGACGGTCTTTGCTTCGTAGTCGTAGAGCAAGCCTTTCAGCAGGGCTTCCAGGGCCCAGAAGTCGGAACTGAAAGACTGCATCCGGCGGATCAACCCGGCGGCCTGTGGATGATGCCGGAGGAACTGCACTTCCGGGTCGCCGGTTTTGGAGCGGATGCGCTGCACGCCCGCGTAAGCCGCGTCGATATCGACCAGGCCGTATTGCTGCGCCAGGCCTCGCTGCGCTTCCTGCACCCGGCGCTTCGCCTCGTACTGCTGCTGCAGGTTGGCCAGGACGGCACTGTAGGCGGGACGAACCGTATGCGCACCAAAATCGTATTGCTCGTTAAGGATCTTTTTCAGGCGGCGCCAGGCACCGTTGAAGAAGTAAAGAAACGCCTGCTCCTGTTCCCGGGCCAGCTCCAGCGCCGCTGCCACCTCACCCGGCGGTAGCGGATGGCGCCAGTGGCGGTTCTCCTCGTTCCATTGCTGCTCCTCTTCCTGCAGGCTCCGGTAGTCGCGATAATCTTTTTCAAAGGCCCGGGCCTGCACGGTATCCGGCAGGGCCAGCTGCAGACTTCCGGTTTCCGCGAGCGGCTGCAGGAGCAGCGCATCTTCAACAAGCGCTCGCAGCCGGGAAAAGACTTGCAGGCCGGGGTCCGTCAAACCGTATTCGGAGGTCAGTTGCTGCAGTTGCTCCAGGGCAGGACGCGCGGCATCCACGGCCTGCCGGATCTTCTCGATCGGCCGGTCGGCGGTGAACACCTCTTCCCGCACGGCACTCATCGGGTGACCGGCAAAATGCGGCTCGGCTCCGGATTCTTCAAGCGCGGCGGCCAGTTGCTCTACGGCCTGTCCGAAGGAACGCCATTCATGGTAAAGCGGCAGTGCCTCTTCATCGGCCGGCGACAGGGGCAGAAGGTGCGGGCGCAGGGCGATCAGGCGCTCGAGCAGGGCGCGCAGGGGCACGCCGGCATGCTCGGTCACACTGGCCGTGGTATGATGATAGTCGGTGAGCCCTTCGAGGTGATGCAGCATCTTGTCGAGCAGCAGCCTGCGGTCGGCTGTGATCTTCTTTTCATCCGGGCGGTTTCGGAGAAACTCTTCGTAAGTTGTCTTCAGGTTCCGGATGAACTCGCGCTTGTCGCCCTGGCTGTCGTGGATATAACAACAGAGCTCATCGAGCCCCTGTTGCTTCAACCGGTAGAACACCACATCGAGCGCCGCGCGCTTCTCGCAAACAAAAAGCACGCGTTTGCCTTCGGCCACAAAATCGGCGATCAGGTTGGTGATGGTCTGGCTCTTGCCCGTGCCCGGAGGGCCCTGGATGATATAGCTCTCGCCTCCGCGGGCGCGCAGCACCGCGCGGGTTTGCGTGGGATCGGCCGTGATCACGTGGTGCCAGCCCGAAGGATCATCGATCGCAGCAATGGGCTCCGCCGGTTTCCGGGGCTGGTCGCTGAACAGGTGTTCGAAAACCTGGTGGTGGATGCCGCCGTCGATCACCTGGTTATAATCACGAACGAGGCTCATCTTGCGGTAATTGAAATTGCCCAGCACCAGGTTGCAGACGTCCACGTCCCAGCTGTAAGGATTGGCCTCACTGTCGGCCAGCTGAAAGAGTTCGCGCTCACGGGTTTCGCCCGTCAGCTGGTAGTGAGCCGGCTTGATCTCGTCGTTGATGAGATATTCGAGGGTGCTGGCGGCCGGACGGATCCTTTGGCGGAAGATCTCCAGCCCGAGGGGCTGAAAATGCTCGCGGGAATAACTGTAGGGGATGTTGTGCCAGCTGCTCCCGCCACCGCCGCGGCGAACCCGCTTGCGGTAAGCCGTGAGCGTCTGCTTCGCCACGCTGTGGATCAGCCGGATCCGGGGCTTGCTGATATAGTTCAGCACGATGCCCTGGTTGGCCGCATCGATCTGTGCTTTCAGGTTCTGGTAGAACGCTTCCACCGTGGTATCATCGAGGTCGATGAAGTCGGGCAGGCGGATGCCATACAGTTCACGCAGGGTCTTGGCCAGTACGGGGTTCACTTCGGCTTC
>CBHWDR010000068.1:0-9769 GCA_966112575.1 uncultured Chitinophagales bacterium | reverse complement strand
GTTGCGAAGCGTATAGGGCACGGTCTCGGCCCACTTCTGGAATTTTTCAAAATCGGGTGCATCGCCGGTGCAGAAACGCTCGTCCACGCCATTGGTGCGCATGGCGCGCCACTTGTAGTGGTCGCCATAGAGCCAGACCTGCGTGAGGTTATCAAACTGCCGGTCTTCCGCGATCTGGTCGGGAGGAAGATGGCAGTGGTAGTCGATGATCGGCATCTGCTTCGCATACTCATGGTAGAGCCGCTGCGCCGTGGTATTGTTGAGGAGAAAGTTCTCGTCTAAAAACTGCTTCATGTTCGTGCTTTATAAAGAAACACCGCGTTTCCACGGAATAAAATCATCCTGGTTGAGGAGTACGGCCTTCGGGGTCACCTCGCCGCTGGCGGCGCGGATGCAGTACTCGAGGATCTCCTCGCCCATCTGCTCGATCGTCTTTTCCCCTTCGATCACACCGCCGGTGTCGATGTCAATAATGTCGTGCATGCGGCGGGCTAGCTTCGAGTTCGTGGCCACTTTGATAGTGGGACAAACGGGGTTGCCGGTAGGCGTGCCCAGGCCCGTTGTAAAGAGGATCAGCGTAGCGCCCGAAGCCGCCTTGCCGGTTGTAGCCTCCACGTCATTGCCCGGGGTGCAAACGAGGCTGAGCCCGGGCTTGGTGGCCGGCTCGGTATAGTCGAGCACATCCACCACGGGTGAGGTGCCGCCCTTACGCGCAGCACCCGCGCTCTTGATCGCATCGGTGATCAGGCCATCCTTGATGTTTCCCGGCGACGGGTTCATATGAAAGCCGGAGCCTACGCGGGTCACGATCTCTTCATAGCTGCGCATGAGGTGCATGAACTTGCGGGCAACCGGCTCGGTCACCGAACGGTCGACCAGCTCCTGTTCCACACCGCAAAGCTCCGGGAATTCGGCCAGCAGCACTTTCGCGCCGAGGCCAACGAGCAGGTCGGAACAGTAGCCCACGGCCGGGTTGGCCGAGATGCCGCTGAATCCATCCGAGCCGCCGCATTTTACACCCACGCAAAGTTTGTCGAGTGAAGCCGGCTTACGCTGGAGCTTATTGATCTCCGCCAGACCGTCGAAGGTCTTGCGGATCGCCTGGGCGATCATCTCCTCTTCGTTGCCGGTCTGTTGCTGTTCGAAGATGAACAGGGGCTTATCGAAATGCGGATTGCGGGCTTTCAGGTCGTTGGTGAAATCACCCAGTTGCAGGTTCTGGCAGCCGAGGCTCAACACGGTGATGCCGCCCACGTTGGGATGATCGGCATAGGCAGCGAGCAGCTTGCTGAGGATGGCAGCGTCCTGGCGGATGCCCCCACAGCCACCCTGGTGGTTGAGGAACTTGATGCCGTCCACATTGGGGAAGACCCGGCTCGTACCGTTGCTTGGTTCGCCCAGGGAAAGGGGGGATGATTCAGTCAGCGACTGCCCATTCTTCATGGCTTCCACCAGCTGGCGCGTATAGCGCTTATACTTGTCCGTTACCGCGTAGCCCAATTCATTGTGCAGGGCTTCGCGGATCACGTCGAGGTTGCGGTTCTCGCAGAATACCGTGGGAATAAACAGCCAGTAGTTGGCGGTGCCCACGCGGCCGTCGCTGCGGTGATAACCCTTGAATGTGCGGTCTTTGAACTTCGCCACATCCGGTGGCTGCCACTGGTACTGCGTGCCGCGATAATCGTAGGGGTCGGCGGCATGCTTGATGTTTTCGGTGGTCATGCGTGTGCCTTCGGGAATGAAGAACTGGGCCTTGCCCACCAGCACGCCATACATGATCACTTCATCGCCCTGCAGAAAGTCCTTCATGAAGAACTTGTGCTTGGCCGGTATATCGTCAACGAGGTGGTACTCCTTTCCTTCGAAATGAATGATCTCGCCCTTGGCCAGGTCCTGCAGGGCAACGAGTACATTATCTGCCCGATGAACTTTTAATACGCGTTGTTTCATGCTAAGGATACTTTTTTCCGGCTCTCGATCGCTTCGCGCATGCCGATGTCCATGATGATGGTAAGCTGTTCCGTGACCGCCTGGCGGAATCCTTCGAGGCTGTTGAGGTCTTCGCCCCAGAAGGCGGTATCGCCGAGGGTCTCCTGTACCAGCGTGGCAGGCGTGAGGCCCGACCAGCGGCGGTAGAAGACCTCTGCCTGGTCGTCGTTGATCGGGTAGCGGACGCTTTCCCGCTCGCCGAAGAACTTGCCGTCTTCGCGCACCGTGGCTTTCATGAAATAGAGATAGGCCGCAAAGCCAAGTGCGAAGCGCTCCGGAACGGTGTTGTATTTCTTATAATGCTCGAGCAGCACCGGCAGCAGGCGCATCTTGAACTTCGATGAGTACTGCATGGTGATATTGATCCAGAGGTGTTCGATATGCGGGTTGCGGAACCGGTCCAGCACTTTATTGCCGAAATCGGATGCCGCTTCGGCCGACACCGGGTAAGGGATCGCCGGTGCGATCTCCTCCAGCATGGAGGATCGGATGAAATCAAAAACAACCGGGTTGTCCATGGCCTCTTTCACCGTGCGGCAAACGGCGAGGAAGGCCAGGCCGCAACTCAGCGTGTGCGTGCCGTTGAGCAGCCGCAGCTTGAGCTCGCGGAAGATGTTGATGTCGGGCTGCACGATCACGCCTTCGTCGACCTGCGCGAAGGAAAGGACCGACTGCACATGTGCATCGCCTTCGATGGCCCAGAGTCGGTAAACTTCCGACATGGTCAGCAGCTGGTCCGAATAGCCCAGCTCCGACTGCAGTTGCGCCAGCGTGGCCGCATCCGGCTTGCCAGGAACAATACGATCGACCAGCGAATTGCAGAATCGATTGGCCGTCTCCAGCCATTCGATGAACCCGTCTTCCAAACCGTTGAGATGTGCAAGCTCGAGTACGATCGACTCCAGCTTTTTTCCATTCTCGGGAATGAGCTCGGTAGGCACGATCACCAGGCCGCTGCTCGCGCTGCCGCCAAAGGCCTTGAAGCGTTCGTATAAAACGGCCAGCAACTTGCCGGGGAAGGACTTCGGAGGATGGTGGCGGATGTCGTCATGCACGAGCTGGATGCCCACTTCCGTGGTGTTGGAGATCACCACCTGCAGGTTCACATTGTGTGCTACTTCCAGCACCTGCTCCCATTCTTCGGAGGCGCTCAGCACCCGGCTGATCGAAGAGTTGACGATGTTCTCTTCCACCTTTTCGCCGTTCTGCAGCCCGCGGACGCAGAGCGTATAGAGGCCATCCTGCTTTTCAAAAGCATTGGAATCGCCCTGGTTGGTGGACTTCACCACCACGATGCGGCCATTGAAAATTCCCTGGCGGTTGGCTTTATCGATAAAATAATCCGGCAGTCCACGCAGCAGCACACCGGTACCGAACTGCAGAACTTTTTCCGGCAGTTCGAATACCGACTCATCCGGCACGGCGATCGGAGGCTGGATGTTCTTTAAGGTATAACGAGATAGGATCATAATAATTTGAGTCAGTTAGGTTAGTTCGCAGCAGGGTTCCATCGTTTGCCGAACAGCCATTGCAAGCTGATGTCGGATGTCTTCGGAGCGCCTTCTGCGGTAGATAAATTATCGGCGAACCAGCTGTAGCTGCCGCTTTTGCGCTTACAGCCGGAATAATATACGCGGCGTCCCCAAAGGATCTTGTTGGCCGTTGGCACGAGATAGATATCGCGGTCGGCCATATTCTTCGAGAACGAACAGTTGATCAGGTAAAACTGGGCGTCCTTGTGGTAGCGACCCAGGCTGAAGCCCTTGAAGCCATCGAACTTGCAGTTGAGCAGCACGGTTTTCTGATCCTTTCCGCCGGAGCCGTCGTGCCAGATCGCGGCCACACCCGTATTGGTGTAAAAACTGCAGTTCTCGGCCCAGGCCCAGCCGCGCGGACAATAAAAATCAACGCCGCCTTCCATGAGGCAGTCTTTGAAATAGAACATGCCCGTGGAGGTGTTCCAGGGGCTTACCGTATCACCCGCCCAGGCACGGAAACGGCAGTTGACGGCGCGGAACCGGGTCGACTGCATGGTGCGGAGCGCCATCTGGTGACCATCCTTCGTGATGCGGCGCTGGCCGGTGGAGTCAGACTTGCAGGCCACGGTGCGCGGCTCGGGGTTATTGAAGCCATAGCCGTTAGCGACCGTCAGGTTCTTTAAGGTAATGTCATTGCCGTTCAGGTTGAGTGTGGCCACACCCCAGTCGTCGGGGTGTTCGCAGCGCCATTCGTCGCGGGCGATGTCGAAGGTGAGCACGGTCTTATCGCGGTCTTCGCCTTCCAGGATGATGTTGTGTTTGGTGATGAACACTTTCTCCCGGTAGGTGCCCTTGCGAATGCGGATGAGGCGGGGCTGAGCACTGCTGTCGGGCAGGGAGTTGATCGCCTCCTGGATCGTTCGGAAATTGCCTTTGCCGGACGCATCCACCGTCAGCACCTGCTGCGCACCGGCCAGGAGCGCGCATCCGAGTAAGGCAACTATCGTGAGCAGGAATTTCATCAGGGATTCTTTGCCTTCCAGGCGGGATAAGCTTTGGTCAATAATTTTTGAGGCCAGGTGCCGTACCAGGCATAGCCCGTGCGGCGCTCGTACTCGATCTCACCCAGCTCCCATTTCTTCACCCCATCGCGACCGCAGAAGAAGGGACGGTTGGTATCCACATCGTAGAAGCGGGCCCAAACCACGCTTCCCGTTTCGGGCACCAGCACCCGGTCGAAACCCTTGGGCAGCTTCTCATCTTTCACTTCGGTGTATCTCTGGCCTTCGATCTTCGATGCTTCCAGCCAGGTGACCGCGCAGTTGATCGCGCAGCGAACCTTATCCGAAGGCTTCTCGATCTTCATCAGGAACTCAACAATGCCCACCGTCTCCATGCCGCTGATCGAGATCAGCTCGAAAGCACGGGCCTTTACTGGCTGAAGGGTGCGCCGGTCGTGCTGCGCGCACCAGCCGGTGAGTTTGCCCTTCACCCGGATCTGGGTGTTGAGGATGCAGTCGATGCCCTTTTTCACCGCTTTCTCCGAAGGCTTGACCAGGGCTGCATCCATCACTTCGAAACCATTCGATCGATGGGCCACATCCCAGAGGACGTTGAGCGCATTGATCATCGCGTTATCGTTGTAGGTGATCTGTGCGCGGTAGGAGGAGGAGTCGGGATAGAACTGCGGGAAGCCGCCGTTGGCATGCTGCATTTTCAGCAGGTAGCGAACACCGTTCTCCGCCGCTGCCAGGTAGGCTTTATTGCCGGTCTTTGCAAAGGCAGTGAGGAGATAGCGGATCTCTTTAGAGGTAGCCTGGTTGTCGATGGTGGCATCGTTGCGGAACTTATCGTCGAGCAGGCCGGCCTTCTCCCCTTCCGAAAGTGTCTTGTTGTAATCCACTTTCACTTCGTTGATATGTTTCGGCCAGCCACCTACAGTGCGTTGGTAGAGCAGCATGTTGTCGGCCACGGCGTCCTGCGCCTTCACACCGAATGCGGCCAGGCAAATGCACAAGAGGATCATCAATCGCTTTCCCGGCTTCATCGTTTCGCGTTTTTGGCGGCCCACTGAACGAGGTCGAGGGCAGCCTGGTAATTTTGAAAATCCGAAGGCAGCTTGCGGCCATCGGTGTACTCGTTATACAGCCAGGGATCGCCAACGGCAAGCACAACACCCTTACCATAAGGAATGCGGGCGATGATGTTCTTTCCTTCCTTGGTCACCACCGCTTTGGCGTTGCCGGCCAGGTTGAGTGTGGCCACTTCTTTAAGGTAGAGCTTGCGCGCCTTAGGAAAAACCGGGTTGCCCGGCTCCACCATTACGGCACCCTGCTCGAATTTGGACCCTTCTACGAGGTTATAATTGTCTTCGTTGAACGTGAAGCCGAATTTGCTCGCAAGCCGGTTGAATTGTGTCAGCTCCGCATTGCCCTTATCGTTGGCCATCAGCACCAGCACTCCGCCGCCCTTCACCCATTCTGCGATCGCGGCCGCGCTTTTCTCCTCCATGAAATGCGGGCTAGCCGTTTCTTTTTCCGTGTCCGGATCCACGATGAGGTAGACACCCGCCGCTTTCAGGGTCGCGGCAGTCGGGGCAGCATCCAGCACCTTCGTGCGGAAGCCGGCATTGCGGAACAGGGATCCCAGCAGCGAAAACCCGCTGTTGGCGCGGTCTTCCCAGGTATAGTGGAAGCGCACCTGGCGCTCGCCTTCCTTGCGGTATTCATTATTGAAATAGCGATCGAGCACGATCGTCTTTCCCTTGCCCGGCTTCGGCAGGGCCGCGAGCTCGATCTCATTCGAAGCAAGAATAAAAGCACCCATGCCCTTTGGATCATCCTGGATCACGGGCTCACTCATGTAGTACGTAAAAGAGCCATCGCGATAAGGTTTGCCTCCGAGCCCGGAGACGGCCACCGTGCCGTTGAGGTGGGTCTGACCCTGCTCCACCACCACGAATTGCTTCAGGATGCCCGCGTAAGCTCTCCTGGCCACATTGAGGTAAGAGGCGGGCAGGTAACCATGACGCACACCCTTGGCGAGTGCATAGACAAACATCGAGGAAGCGGAGGCTTCGAAATAATTTTTGGGTTCCCTGGGCAGGTCCAGCACATCGTACCATAGACCGGTCTTAGCATCTTGCGCCGCCGTGATGGCCTGGGCAAACCGGCCGAGGATGCCCACGAGGGTATCGCGGCCTTTATGACCTTCAGGAAATGCTTCCAGCACGTCCACGAGGGCCATGCCATACCAGCCCATCGCTCTTCCCCATACATGCGGCGAGCGGCCGGTGGCCTTATTGGCCCATGCCTCCTGCTTCGAAGCGTCCCAGGCATGGTAGAGCAGTCCCGAACGGTTGTCGCGGGTATGCTGTTCGATCAGTGCGAACTGCCGGGCAATACCGGAATAAACGCTGTCTTCGCCAAAGAGGCCTGCCCATTCGGCATAGAAAGGCTGGCCCATGTACAGCCCATCGAGCCAAACCTGGTTGGGATAGATCTTCTTGTGCCAGAACGAGCCTTCCGACGTGCGGGGATGGGTCTTCAGCTGCTCGCGCAGGGACGTTGCTGCCTTCAGGTATTTGGCCTTGCCGGTTACCTGGTAGAGAGTAAGCAGGATCCGGCCGTTGTTCACGTGGTCGATATTGTACTCATCGGGGCGATAGCCTTTGATCGTACCATCCTCGTTCACATAGAAATCCATGCTATGCTGGAGGTAGTCGAACCATTTCTTTTCGCCGGTGGTCATCCAGATGCCCTCGATGCCTTTGAGGATCACACCCTGGTCGTAGCGCCACTTGGCCACTTTGTCGCCTTCAAGCGCGAAGGAGTCGGGCCAGCGGTGCATAGCGGTGGCCGCCAACTCACGGGCATAGGAAGGCGTTTGCGCCTGCGAAGCAGACGCGAAAGCCAGGAAGGAAAGAAGGAGCGCTGATTTCTTCATGGATCAATTCATTTTCACCGAGGCTTCCGTAGCACCATAGCCGACCGTGAGCTTCCGTTTGGCCTTTTTCAGGTCGGTTTGCTGTACCGAGATCTCTTTTGATTTTTCTCCCGTCACATTCAGCAGGATCTCCGCATCGTTGTACACGATCTTGCTGAACGAGATCTTCCGGCTGTTGTGGATATTGATCACCGGGTCGGTCTCTGCCGAAATGATCCGGAGCTTATTGATGGTGATGCCCGTGGCCTCGGTCATGTCTATGCCTTTCTTTGCCTGCAGCACGAGATCCTCCATCACGATGTTCTGCACATTCATCTCGGGAATGCCGCGAACGAAGATGGCCTTCTCGGCCCCGTTGCAGACCACATTGCTTATCCGGAAATTGCGGAACTGCGGTGTGGCTTCGGTAACGGGCAGGGTTTCCACTTTCGGCGGCTCGCGCTTCTCACCCGCCAGGGGCACGGGGTCCTGGGCCGCATAGTACATATCGAAGAGGATGGCATCGCCCACGATATCTTTCATGGCGATATCCCGGATGTAGATGTTTTCCACGATGCCGCCCCGGCCGCGCGTGGTTTTGAAACGCAGGCCGATGTCGGTACCGATGAATGTGCAGTTCTCCACCCAGATATTCCGGGCGCCGCCGCTCATCTCCGACCCGATCACGAAGCCCCCATGGGCATGGTAAACGGTACAGTTGCGTACGAGGAGATTCTCGGTAGGCATGCCGCGCTTACGCCCGGCCTCGTCGCGGCCCGACTTGATGCAGATGCCATCATCACCCACGTCGAAGGTGCTGTTCTCTACCAGCACATTTTTGCAGGATTCGATGTCGATGCCGTCGCCGTTCTGCGCATACCAGGGGTTCTTGGCGTACACGTTCCGCACGATCAGGTTCTCGCACATCAGGGGATGCAGGTTCCAGGCAGGCGAGTTCTGAAAGGTCACGCCTTCGAGGAGGATATTCTTGCAGGAGGTAAACACGAGGAGGTTGGGACGAAGGAAGTCCTTCACCGAGTTGTAGAAGGCCGCATCTTTCTCCGGTTTGATCTCACCGGGATTCTTCAGCGTGGATCCGAATTTCGAGCCGTCGCTGGGATACCAGGTCTTCTTGTCTTCGCTGAGCACGCCGCCGGAGGCAAGGAGCTTCTTCCACTGGGTCTCGGTAAGCTTGTCGCGCTTCACCATCCGCCAGGCGTCTCCATTGCCGTCCACGATACCGAAGCCGGTAACGGCGATATTAACGGCATTGGTGGCCGAGAGTGGCGACTGGTTGCGCATCTGCGGCAGGCCTTCCCAGTTGCCGGCAACCAGGGGGTACTGGGTAAGATCACTGGTGAACTGCAGCAGTGAAGCCTGTTGCAGGTGGAGGTTAACATTGTTTTTCAGCACTACCGGCCCGGTAAGCCAGAGGCCGGCCGGCACCAGCACCACGCCACCGCCTTTTTTGGAGCAGGCATCGATGGCATCGTTGATGGCCTTGGTGTTGAGGGTAAGGCCATCGGGCTTGGCCCCGTAGCGCATAATGTTGAAGGTATCCTTTCGGAACTGCGGCGCCTTCACCTGCACCCTGGGAGCAGGATACTGAGCACGAAGTGAAGCGGAAAGAATACAGCAAGCAAATAGAAAAACGTACTTCATAGTCAACCCTTCGCAGCACCGATCCTGAAAACCATGTTTTCGTGAACGAAAAAAGGGAGTGCTTTGAAGAACAAGTCTACTCAGAAACAGAGGGATAACAACGGCCGGGAAGCCCTTTTTTTACGCAATCGTTACCGAAAACGTTACCGCTCGCAGTCCAGGGTGGCCGGCGGCGGCGGATTCGGCATCAAAGCGAAGTCTTCAGGGTCGTGTCGGTGCGAAACTGGCGGAAATAAAATTTGAACGAGCTATCCTTTTTTTCCGCCTCGATCCATTCCAGCACCTCTTGCTGGGTCAGTTGGGATCGGTAACAGTACAGGGACTGAAAGAGGCGCTCGCGGTCTACGCTGTCGTAGGCGATCTGAACCTGCAGATAACGATGATTTACATAATTGAGTGAGGTCATGTTACCCTGGGGAATGGCCGTAACTTTTTCCCGAGGCCAGGCAATGTAGTAGAGTGGATACTTCTCATACCAGCCTTCGCGGAGCAGGACTTCGGTCGTAAGGTCACTGATCGTGCGATGGTCGGGGTGACCCGTATCACCATCCGGACCGAAGGTCAGCAGCACGTCTGGGTTGATGCGCCGGATCGTCTCCACCAGCCGGGTCTTCAAGTCTGCGGTCTGCTTGAAATAAGCCCCCAGCCCGCTCACCATACCCATGCCATCATGCGCCCCGAGGAAGATGGGCGCGTCAATACCCAGTATCCCGGCT
>CBHWDR010000067.1:0-9791 GCA_966112575.1 uncultured Chitinophagales bacterium | reverse complement strand
CGGACTGGATCAAGGGTGCACCAACTTGAGGGGTTCCTGCAGGATAACCTTCCAGGCTCAAGCAAAACAGGCTGGTGGCTAACAATAAAAGTCTGTTCATCACGGTATTTTTAGAGGGTGAAGCCAGAATCACACGGGTCCTTACTCGCCTTTATTGTTGCAACAGTCGTTGCGAAAAGCGTTGCAAAGGTACCTCATTCTGGGGAGCCGCCATGAGTTGAAGACCAAAAGGAATCTTAGAGGAATGTTTAAAAACTGGTAAAGAAATCGCCGGAATGCCGACGAGGCTGGCGAAAACCGTGAAGATATCGCCCATATACATGGCGATGGGGTCGGCTGCAGCCCGGTGCTTTGAATAAGCGATGGAGGGAGAATTGGGGGCGAGAATAAAGTCGTAGTCGTTGAAAATCAACTCTGTCTGCTGCCGGAGTAGTTGACGCACTTGCTGCGCCTTGGTGTAATAGGCGTCAAAATAGCCGGTGCTGAGGACGAAAGCGCCCAGCAGAATCCGCTTGCGCACCTCTTTACCGAACCCGAGCGTGCGGTTCTGCCGGTAGAAAGCGGGCAGGTCCACGCCATTTCCGGCATGCGCTGTGCCGATGCGCACGCCGTCGTACCGGGCAAGATTCGAACAGGCTTCGGCCGTGGTGAGCACGTAATAAGCGGGAACGATGTAATCGGTCAGGGGAAAAGAGTGCGGCTGCACTTCATGGCCCTGCTCGCGCAGCTCCCTGATCTTTTGGAGGAGGCTTTCACGGATCTCAGGGTCGAGGCTGGGGTGGCCCACCCATTCTTCAAAATAGGCGATGCGTTGCGGCCGGTCGGGGAGGGGCATTGGCTCCGGGACAGGGGCGCAGGTACTGTCGTAAGCATCCGGGCCGCCGATCACCTCCATCACCCGGCTGATATCGTTTACCGTGAGGGCGAGGACGCCGATCTGGTCGAAGGAGGAGCCGTAGGCGATCAGCCCGTAGCGGGAAACGCGGCCATATGCGGGCTTATAGCCCACCACGCCGCAGAAATCGGCCGGGAGGCGTACCGATCCGCCGGTATCGGAACCCAGGGAAACAAGACAGAGGCCGGCTGCTACGGCGGCGGCACTGCCCCCGGAGGAGCCGCCGGCTACCCGGGAGGGATCATGGGGATTGGAAACGGGGCCATATACCGAATGTTCGTTGGTGGAGCCCATCCCGAACTCATCGCAGTTCTGCCGGCCGATGATGATCGCGCCGGCCGCCAGGAGGCGTTCTACCGCCGTGGCCGAGTACACCGACCGAAAGCCGTGCAGGATGCCGGAGGCGGCGGTAGAAGAATGGCCTTTGTAAAGAATATTGTCCTTGATGCCCACGACCACGCCGTGGAGCGGCCCACGTTGGGCCTGACGGTCGAGTTCGGCGGCACGCCGGAGCGCCTCTTCGGCATAGACCTCGATAAAGGCATTAAGGTCCTTATTGGCTTCTATCCGGGAAAGAAAAAGCTGAACAGCGGCAACACAGGTCGTGCGGCCTCCGTTCAGCTGTTCGTGGAACTGTTGAATAGATGAAAAGGGGAACAAGTTATTGCGGTCGTGAACTTAATGTTGCGTGGAAGAGGCGGAAGGCTTCTGGTCTTTTTCGCTAATCCCGTCTTCGATCTCTTTACGCACATTGTTCTTGGCATCATTGAATTCGCGGATGCCGCGGCCCAGGCCTCGCATCAGTTCGGGGATCTTGCGGCCGCCGAACAGGAGGAGAACGATAACCAGGATGATCAGGATTTCATTAAAGCCTAGAGGACCCATAAATAGGAATTGAAGTATTGAACAATAAGGCCACAAAGGTATAGTAAAACCAAGGGTTTGTGGTGCCTCAGCGTTAATTTCTTGCATAAAAAAACGTCCCGCCACAGGGGCGGGACGCAACCATTCTTTATTCCGGAGATCAGGCCGTTGCCTTGGCAACCTGCTCGACCGCGCGTTTTTTCTCCTGGATACGGGCGCTCTTACCGCTACGCTCACGCTGGTAGAACAGCTTGGCGCGACGTACGCGACCCGACTTATTCAGCTGGACGGAGTCGATGTTGGGCGAGAAGAAGGGGAAGAGACGCTCTACGCCTACACCGTCGGAGATCTTCCGAACCGTGAAGGAGCGGGTGTTGCCATCGCCCTGGATCTTGATCACATCACCACGGAAGGACTGGATACGCTCCTTGTTTCCTTCAATGATCTTATAGTTAACGGTAACGTTGTCACCGGCTTTGAACTTCGGGAATTCTTTTTTGCCCGTCAGTTGTTCGTGTACGTAGGCAACAGCAGCGTTCATAACTCAAATTTTAAGGAGTGCGAAGGTAGGGGAAAAAGTCAAAAGTCTAACGGCAAAAGTCAAAAATCTTTGAATTAAGCAGAACTGCGCCCCCGATCAGCCTGAATTAGCGCGGATTTAAGGATTACAGGCCTTCGGCGTTCATAGAAAAAGCCCTGGTTCGCAGGGCTTTTAAATTTTGACTTTTGATTTTGGATCACCTCGCCACATTCACCGCCCGCTTCTCGCGGATCACGGTCACCTTGATCTGGCCGGGGAAGGTCATCTCGGTCTGGATCTTCTGGGCGATCTCGAAGGAGAGGCGCTCGGAATCCTGGTCGGATACCTTATCAGCCTCAACGATCACGCGGAGCTCGCGGCCGGCCTGGATGGCATAGTCCTTCTCCACGCCATTGTAGCTCTGGGCGAGGTTCTCGAGATCCTTGATGCGCTGCAGGTACTGCTGCATGATCTCGCGGCGGGCGCCGGGGCGGGCACCGGAGATGGAGTCGCAGGCCTGCACGATGGGAGAGATCACATATTGCATCTCCATTTCATCGTGGTGAGCGCCGATGGCGTTGACCACCGCAGCGTTCTCGCCATATTTCTCCGCCAGCTTGGCGCCCAGGAGGGCGTGGCTCAGCTCGGATTCCTCATCGGGTACCTTGCCAATATCGTGCAGGAGGCCAGCGCGCTTGGCCAGCTTGGGATTGAGTCCCAGTTCGGCTGCCATGGTAGCGCAGAGGTTGGCTACTTCGCGGCTGTGCATCAGGAGGTTCTGTCCGTAGGAAGAGCGGAACCGCATCTTACCTACCAGGCGAACCAGTTCTTTATGAAGGCCATGGATGCCGAGCTCGATCACGGTACGCTCACCGATCTCCATCACCTGCTCTTCGAGCTGGCGCTTGGTCTTCTCCACCACTTCCTCGATGCGGGCGGGGTGGATCCGGCCATCGGTCACCAGGCGCTGCAGCGACAGGCGGGCGATCTCGCGGCGCAGGGGGTCGAAGCAGGAGAGGATGATGGCTTCCGGAGTATCGTCCACGATCAGGTCCACGCCGGTTGCGGCTTCGATGGCCCGGATATTCCGTCCTTCACGGCCGATGATCTGGCCCTTGATCTCGTCGGTTTCGAGGTTGAATACGGTAATGGCGTTCTCGATGGCCTGCTCGGAGGCGGTGCGCTGGATCGACTGGATGATGATCTTGCGGGCTTCCTTGTTGGCTTTCTGCTTGGCGTCGTCGATGATCTCCTGCTGGATGCCGATGGCGCGAGTCTGGGCTTCGGCGCGCAGGCTCTCGATAAGCTGGTTGCGGGCTTCTTCGGCAGTGAGGCTGGAGAGCTTCTCCAGGCGGCGGGTATGCTCTTCCTGGTGCTTCTCGAGCTCCGCCTGCTTGCCGTTCACCACTTCGATCTGGCGGTTCAGGTTCTGCTTGATGGCGTCGTTTTCCTTGATCTGGCGCTCGAGCTGCTCGGTCTTGGAGTTGAGCTGCTGTTCCTTCTGCTTCAGGCGGTTCTCGCCTTCCTGCACCTTGCGGTTGCGTTCGAGGACCTCTTTTTCATGTTCCGACTTCAGCTGCACGAAGCGTTCCTTGGCCTCGATCTCTTTCTCCTTCCGAACGGTCTCGGCCCGGAGCTGGGCTTCCTTCATCAGGGTTTGTGCCTGTAATTCGGCTTCTTCGATTCGTTTACGGGTATCTTTTGCGAAGATGAACTTACCCGCTATGATGCCTACGACCAGGGCGGCAAAGGCAACAATGAGCAATAGTATGTTGGAGTCCATTCCTTTTTCGGTTTAGTGAATTGGTTATATGATTGTACGTTACCATCTTACGGAATGTAGAGGTAGGTGGGCGAAGATACAAAGTCGGGGATGAATTTGAAAAATGGGCATGAACGCCGCTGAAATCTAAAAATCCCCTAATCCTCAATCCGGCGATCCTATTTTCCCTGAATTACCGGAACTTGCAGCAAATTGGACAAATGAAGAAGTTATTATTCCTGATACTTCCTCTGTCGGCCCTGGCCCAGGAGGGAAAAGAATTCAAGCTGAAAGCGGACCTGAAGCTCAACAAGACTGCCGAGATGGTCTACCTGAGCTACCGCAACGGCGACGAGCGCGTGACCGACAGCCTGCCCTCCGCAAAAGGGGAGCTGACGTTCAAGGGAAATATCATGGAGCCGGTGCAGGCCATGTTCCGCGTGAAGTATGCCAAACAGCCGGGTGAGGAGCGCAACAAGCAGGAAGCGATCCAGCTCTTCCTCGAGCCGGGAACCATGGAGTTGAAAGCAAAGGATTCGCTCCTGGCCTATGACCTGAAGGGATCGGCCGCACATAAGGACTACCTGGAACTGGAAAAAGAGCTGAAGCCGTTCAACGACCGCATGAATGCCCTTTATGAAGAATACTCCCGGCTCGGCAAGGCCAAGGACATGGAGGGACAGAAGAAAGTAGAAGCCAGCATCGATGCGCTGGACGAGGAGATGCGGGAGAAGGTGTACAAGGGTTACTACCAGGCCCACCTGAAGTCGCCCATCGCCCTTTATGCCCTGCGATCCTATGCCGGCTACCAGATCGATGCCGACAAGGTGGATCCCCTTTTCGCCAGCCTGCCCCAGGCAACGCAGCAATGGCCCTCGGCGGTGAGCCTGAAAGAGCAGATCGATATAGCAAAGATGACCGGCATCGGCAAGATCGCGCCGGACTTCAAGCAGAACGATACGCTGGGTAATCCCTTTTCGCTTTCCTCCCTGCGCGGTAAATATGTACTGGTCGATTTCTGGGCTTCCTGGTGCGGTCCCTGCCGCAAGGAGAACCCGAACGTGGTCAAGGCATTCAACCGTTTCAAGGACCGGAATTTCACCATCCTGGGCGTGTCGCTCGACCGTCCCGGCCAGCAGGACCGCTGGATGAAGGCCATCCACGATGACGGACTGACCTGGTACCAGGTGAGTGACCTGAAGTTCTGGGACAACGAAGTAGCCAAGCAGTACGGCATCCGTGCGATCCCGGCGAATATCCTCATCGATCCCACCGGGAAGATCATCGCCAAGAACCTCAATGGCGAGGCCCTGGTGAAGAAGCTGGAATCGGTGCTAGGCGCATCGACGGCAGTGCGGTGATGGGTGATGAGTAATGAGTGATCAGTGATCAGTGAAGATGAGTGATGAGTGATGAATGATCAGTGATCGGGTTATACCTAAAATGAGAGAGCAAGGCCAGGCGGTCTTGCTCTTTTTATTTGGAGCAGCTGCGGGATGGGCAGTGGGCAATGGGCAGTGGGCAATAGGCAATAGGCAATGGGCAGAAGTAAAGGCCACCTCGATTGACGAAGACCCGGTTTTGCCTTTTTCATTCACTTCATCCTTCCTTGTTCTCTATTCTTTACTCGTTATTCCTTGCTCCCTTCCTCGATCATCCCGTCCACCATGCGTTCGAGGGTGGAGAGGCGGCTGCTGACGTTGTCGAGGTTGACGAGGTTGGAGATGGAGGCATTCTGCTCGGTGGCGAACCAGACGAGCACCATGGCAATATAATCCTGCATGTCCTTGCCGGCGAACATGGTCTTGAACTCGAGGAGCTTGTCGTTGATGGTCTTGACCGTTTTGCGCACCACCTCCTCGTCTTTGGGCTGGATGCGCACCCGGTAGGTGCGGTCGCCGATGAGGAGGTTGAGGGGAATGAGCTCGTTCATGTTGATGAGTAATGAATAATCAGTGATGAGTGTTGGTGAATGATCGATGATGAATCATCAGTGACCTGGTAAATATTCATTGATTACTGTTTACTCATTTAACTGATCATTGATCACTGATCACTCATTGCGACAGGAAGGCGATGCATTTATCGATCTCGCGGATGTACTGGTTGATCTTCTTCTCGAACTCCTTGCGGTCTTCTTCGGGAAGGGAGGCGTTGCCGAGCTTCAGGATGGTGATCTGCTGCTCGAGCTCCTCCATCCGCTGGCGGCATTCGCGGTCGCGCCGTGCAGCGGCCTCCAGTTCACCACGCAGGCGCTCGTTCTCCTTCTGCAGGCGCTGCTGTTGCTTCAGCAGGACCTGCAGCTTTTCGGTGAGCGTGGTGAACTGTTGGTCGATGGTCATTATTTGCGGATTTCTGCGCCGAGTTCTTTTTCGAGCGTGGTCATGATCTTGTTCATCCAGGAATCGATCTCTTTATCGGTCAAGGTCTTATCGGCATCGAGGAAGGTGAAGTTGACGGCCAGCGATTTTTTATCGGCGCCGAATTTCTCACTTTCGAAAACATCGAAAAGCCGGACGTCCTGCAGCTTGTTCAGCTTCAGCTTGCCCACCTGTTCGCGGATGATGCCGTAGGTGAGGCTGCGGGGCACTACCATTGCGAGGTCGCGGGTTACGGCCGGGAATTTAGCGATCTCCTGGAATTGTACGGGCTTGCCCGCCAGCTCGAGGATCGCATCCCATTGCAGGTCGGCCGCGAACACGGGTTGCTTGAGGTCGAAGCGCGCGGTGAGTGCGGGGCTTACCTGGCCGGCTTCGGCGAGGAGTTGGCCATTGAGCTCGATGCGGAAACCTTCCGAGTATTCGTTCGAAGCAAAACTGCTTTGCGTCGTGCCCTTCAATCCGAGCTTGCGGATCAGTGCATCCACAATGCCTTTCAGGTAGAAAACATCGGCCGGTTTGGCTTTTTCGCGCCAGTGCGGCTCATGCTGCTGGCCGGTGATATAGAGGCAGAGGTGGTTTTTTTCGAAATACTTACCGGGGCCGCTGCTTGCATAGGTCTTGCCAAATTCAAAGAACTGCAGGTCGCCATTGCGGCGGTTGTGGTTGAATGAGATGACGTCGAGCGCCGTGTGCAGCATCGAGGGGCGCAGCATGTTGAGCTCCGAGCTCAGGTTGTTGAGCAGCTTCACCGATGTAGCCAGCACATCCTCGGTGAAGTAAGCCGAATTGGTGATCGAGTTGGTAAGGATCTCCGAAAAGCCAAGTCCCGTGAGTACGTTGGAGAGCTTTTCTTTCAGCTCCTCGCCGAGGCGGTTCACCTCGATCGAAGGCGTGATGTTGATCGAGGTCGGGATCTCGATATTGTCGAGGCCAACGATACGCAGGATCTCTTCCACGAGGTCAGCGGGAAGGGAGATGTCGGGCTTGTGGTAGGGCACTTCCACCGAAACGGCATCCATGCCTTCGCGGGTCAGTCGGAAGCCCAGGCTCTCAAGAATATTGCGCACAGCGTCCGGATGATAGTTCTTGCCGCTGAGCTTTTTGAGGTAGTGATACTTCAGGGTCACTTCGGACTTGGGCATGGGCTCGGAGTAGACGTCGATCACTTCAGACGCGATCATGCCGCCGCCGATCTCTTTGATCAGCTGGGCGGCGCGCTTGAGCACGTTCACCGTATTGGAGATGTCGATGCCTTTTTCGAAGCGGGTAGCCGCATCGGTGCGCAGGCCATGGCGGAAGGAGGTCTTCCTGATCGTGACCGGCTCGAACCAGGCGCTCTCGAGAAAGATGTTCTTCGTGGCTTCGGTTACACCGCTGTTCAGCCCGCCGAACACGCCGGCGATGCACATGGGCTTTGCGTTGTCGCAGATCATGAGGTCCTCTCCGGAGAGCTTGCGCTCTTTCTCATCGAGGGTGGTGAAGGATGTGCCTTCGGGCAGCATCTTCACCACGACCTGGTGGCCGCCGACCTGGTCGTAGTCGAAGGCATGCAGCGGTTGCCCAGTTTCGTGCTGGATGAAGTTGGTGATGTCGACAATATTGTTGATCGGGCGAAGCCCGATGGATTTCAGGCGTTCCTGCAGCCATTTGGGGGAGGGGCCTACCGTAACGCCGGCGATGCAGACACCGGAGTAGCGGCGGCAGGCGGCTTTGGCTTCAACGGTTACAGAGAGGGGCAGGGAGGTGTTCTCCACCTTGAAGGCGGTGGCGGGAAGTAGCGGACGCAGCGCTTTCTTATCGTGGTGCGAGAGGAAGGCGCAGACATCGCGGGCCACGCCCCAGTGGCTCATGGCGTCCATCCGGTTGGGCGTGAGGCCGATCTCGTAAATGATATCGGAGAAAGGCTTGAAGTAGTCGGCGGCGGACTGTCCGACCGGGGCCGAATCCGGCAGCACCATAATACCGGCGTGGGAGGAGCCGAGTCCGATCTCGTCTTCGGCGCAGATCATGCCCTGGCTTTCCACGCCCCGGATCTTGGCTACTTTCATCGTAAGCGGTTCGCCGGTGGTTGGATAGATCGTGGTGCCTACGGTGGCCACCACTACAAGCTGGCCGGGTGCTACATTGGGCGCCCCGCAAACGATCTGCAGGGGCTCCGCGCCGCCGGTATTTACCCTGGTCAGTTTGAGCTTGTCGGCATTGGGATGCTGTTCGGTATGGAGGACCTCACCGATCACCAGTCCCTTCAGGCCGCCTTTCACTTCCTCAAAATGCTCCATCTTCTCCACTTCCAGACCTACGGAGGTGAGGATGCGGGAAAGGCGTTCGGGATCCAGCTGCACGGGAAGATACTGGCTAAGCCAGGAATAGGAAATCGTCATGGGCGCAAAGATAATTGTTGTTGCCGTCGGTCCGGCGACAACCCATTACCCTTCCAGGTGCAGGGAGAAGACGATCATCCGCGACTGGATGTTGTCGATCACGCGGGAGTAGATCAGGTTGGGGTTGCGTTCGTGGAGGTTGTTGATACCGTTGGAGATCTTGATCTCCGGTGAGATGGTGACGCTCTTGCGGTAAAAGTTGAAACCCATGCCGGCTTCAATGCCATAGCTCATTTTCTTCAGCTTGATCTTGTCATCGCCCTTGCGGGTCTTGGCATTGGCGGCCATGTCGAAGTCGACCTTGCCCCCGGCCAGCATATAGACCCGGAAGTTGCCGATGCGGTCGGACTTGAACTTGAAGTCGAGCGGGAAGGTGGTGAGAATGGACTCCACCCCTTTCTTGACATTATAGCCCTGGTCGGGATCGGGCGGGCGCTGGGGGTTGATGGTATAGAAGATGGGTCGATCGGTGAAGATCAGGCCCGGGTTGAAGCGAAGCTCGAAGCGGTTGGAGAGGTTGAGCGCGGCCACCAGGCGGAGCGAGATGCCGGGGGCATTGCCCGGTTCGGCCACCAGGATCGTGTCCTGCTCGAGGAAATTGGGATTGTGTTCGAGGTGGAAGCGGGAATAGACGGAAGAAAGGGTCAGGCCGAAATAATAGGGCTTGACGTCCTGTTCTTCGCGGTAGAGTTCCCGTTGTGCCGAAGCCGAGAAGGAGAGCAGCAGCAAGGCAAGCGATAGGATCCGGTTCTTCATCAGGCGGGCTTTCGTCCACTGTAAATACAACATATTCCAAGACTTAACGGTTTCCATTCGGTAGCGGAAAACCCGGTTTTTTTCAAAATGTCGGCGAAGAGGTGGCGGTCGGGAAAGGCCCGGGCCGAGTCGTTCAGGGACTTGTAGGCTTTCTTGTTCTGCCGGAACATACCGGCCAACTGCGGCGCCACCAAGCCCATGTAGAGCTGGTAGAGCTGCCGCACACCCGGTA
>CBHWDR010000066.1:0-9805 GCA_966112575.1 uncultured Chitinophagales bacterium | reverse complement strand
TCCGTGGGCGCCAGCGCCCACCTTCGCGGCCTTAGCGTTGGAGGGACAAGCAGAGGAACTGGCTGACCCTTAACTGAAAGACTCCAGCACAGAGGCGACCAAAATAAATTCTTCGCGTTCCTTTCTCTTTACGCCCGTGTGACAAAAAACTGTCGCACCCCGCCAACAGCTCCGGATCAAAGAAAATCCTATCCGTGCAAATCTGTTATATCCGTTCAATCCGTGTTCTTGCTTCGCTTCGCCCGAGCAATGACGTCCTTCCCGACCCTGTCCGCCGATGGCTGCCCGGGCCTATCTTTGCCCCATGGAAAATTCTTTTGAGACGGGTTCCGGTTCGCTGGAAAACCTGTCGTTTGATTCCTTCCGCGACGAGGTGCTCAGCGACTACCGCTGGGTTTGCCTCAGCCGCGAGACGAGCTTGCTGGGACGAAAAGAGGTACTCACCGGGAAAGCCAAATTCGGCATCTTCGGCGATGGTAAGGAAGTGGCCCAGGTGGCCATGGCCAAATTCTTCCAGCCCGGCGATTTCCGCTCGGGATACTACCGCGACCAGACCTTCATGTTCGCCAGCGGCCTAGCCACCGTGCAGCAATTCTTTGCCCAGCTCTATGCCGATCCCTACGTAGAGAACGATCCTTTCAGCGCCGGACGCCAGATGAATGCCCACTTCGCCACCCCGCTCGTGAATGAGCAGGGCGAATGGCTGGACCTGGCCAACCGCCGCAACGTATCGTCTGACATCGCCCCCACGGCCGGGCAGATGGTGCGCGGACTGGGACTTGCCTTCGCTTCCAAATCATTCCGCAATATTCCCGAGCTCTCCGAACTCACCGAGCTCTCCACCAATGGCAACGAGGTCTGCTTCTGCACCATCGGCGATGCCTCGACCTCGGAAGGCCATTTCTGGGAAACCATCAATGCCGCCGGCGTCTTGCAGGTACCCCTGGCCGTATTTGTCTGGGATGATGGCTATGGCATCTCCGTTCCGAAAAAATACCAGACGACCAAGGGTTCCATCTCGGAAGCGCTCAAGGGCATGCAGAAAGAAGAGGGAACCAATGGCTACCACATTTACAAAGTGAAGGGTTGGGATTATGCCGGCATGTGCGAAGCTTTCGAAGAAGGCATCCGCCTCGCCCGGGAAACCCATACCCCCTGCATCTTCCACGTGGAAGAAGTGACGCAGCCCCAGGGCCACTCCACTTCAGGCAGCCACGAACGCTACAAAACCACCCAGCGCCTCGAATGGGAGCGCGAATGGGATGGCTTGAAGAAGATGCGCGAATGGGTCATCGCCAACGCGCTGGCCACGGAGGACGAACTGTCTGCAATTGAAGAGGATGTGCGCCAGCAGGTACGCATGGAAAAACAGGCCGCCTGGGACACCTATCTGCAGCCCATCAAGAATCAGGTAAGCCGCGCGGCAGACCTCATCCGCAATGCCGCAGCCCAGCTGCCCGGCCAGTCGGAAGCCCTTCATACCCTCGCCAATGAGCTGACCGCCATCCGCGAGCCCCTGCGCCGCGACGTGATGCGCGTGCTGCATGCCGCGCTGCTGCTTACCGGCACCGGCGATGCGGCTCACTGGCTCAACGACTACTACGCCGACCTCACGAAAGAAAACGCATCCCTTTATAATTCCCACCTCTACCACGAGGGGCCGAAGAGTGCCCTGAAGGTGGATGCCGTGCAGCCGCAGTTTGCTGCCGATGCCGCCACGGTAAATGGTTTTGAAGTGCTGAATAACTACTTCGACCAGCTCTTCGCAGCTAACCCGAAAGTGATCGCCTTCGGTGAGGATCTTGGTTATATCGGTGATGTGAACCAGGGCTTCTCCGGCCTCCAGGCCAAGTATGGGGAAGCGCGCATTTTCGATACCGGCATCCGCGAGCTGACCATCATGGGCCAGGGCATCGGACTCGCCCTGCGCGGTCTTCGCCCGATCGCCGAGATCCAGTATCTCGACTACCTGCTCTATGGTCTGCAGCCCCTGAGCGATGATGTGGCTACCCTGCATTTCCGCACCAAGGGCCAGCAAAGCTGCCCCCTCATCGTGCGCACCCGCGGCCATCGCCTCGAAGGCATCTGGCACAGCGGCTCGCCCATGGGTGTGGTCATCAACGCACTTCGTGGCATGCATGTTTGCGTACCCCGCAACATGACCCAGGCCGTAGGGATGTACAACACCCTGTTGCGCAGTAATGATCCCGTCATCGTGGTGGAATTCCTCAACGGCTACCGCCTGAAAGAGACCCTGCCATCCAACCTGCTCGACTATACCGTTCCCCTGGGTGTTCCCGAGATCGTGCGCAAAGGATCGGACATTACCCTCGTCACCTATGGCTCCACACTCCGCATTGTGATGGAAGCTGCGCAGCTGCTCGAGCGTTCGGGCATCAGCTGCGAGGTTGTGGATGTGCAGACCCTGTTGCCTTTTGACCTGAACCACGTCATCCTCGATTCACTCCGGAAGACCAACCGCATTGCCTTCGTGGATGAAGACGTGCCGGGTGGAGCTGCGGCCTTCATGTTCAACAAAGTGATGGAAGAGCAGGGCGGCTACCGCTGGCTCGACGTGGCGCCGAAGACCATTACTGCAAAAGCGCACCGGCCGGCCTATGGTTCCGACGGCGACTACTTCTCCAAACCCAATGCCGAAGAAGTGGAGCGCATCGTTCGCCAGATGATGGCCGAGTAAGAATAGACCCGCATACAACGGGCAGGAAAAACAGGAATCCGTTAGCTTTAAGCCATGAACCGGAAACCGCTGTTTTTTCTGCCCGTTCTTTTTTTCTGCTGCCTGTTCGCTCGCGCACAATCCGAAACCGCTACTGCCAAAGCGATCGCATCCAGGTTCGAGCGCTATTACAATGGCACGCAATACGACAGCATCTTCCTGCTTTTTTCGCCCGAGATGAAAGCGGCCCTGCCACGTGAGAAAACCATCGATTTTCTGACGCAGCTGCAGGCCCAGGCAGGAAAGCTGCGCAGCCGCGAATTCCGGCGGTACCAAAACAGCTATGCCTCGTATAAAACCGTATTCGAGCGTGGTACGTTTGCCCTGAACATTTCGGTGGATGGCCGGTCGGAGATCAATGGGCTCTTCATCAAACCCTACACGGAAGCGGCGCAGCCGGCGATGGAACGGAGCCGCACGAAGCTGACCCTGCCTGTGACGGGCGAATGGTTCGTGTTCTGGGGCGGTGATACGAAGGAGCAGAACTACCACGTGGAATCCGAAGCGCAGAAACATGCTTTCGACCTCCTGGTCGTGGACGCAGGGGGGAAGACCTTCAAAGGCAGCGGAACGAAGAATGAAGATTACTTTGCTTTTGGTAAAGAGATCCTTGCGCCCTGTGAAGGGGAGGTGGTGCTTGCCGTGGATGGCGTCAAGGACAACATCCCCGGCGAAATGAACCCCATCTACATTCCCGGCAACTCGGTCATGATCCGCACCGCCAACAATGAATACCTGCTCTTCGCCCATTTCAGGCAGGGAAGCGTTCGGGTGAAGCAGGGCCAGAAACTGAAGACGGGCGACGTCCTCGGGCTTTGCGGCAACTCGGGCAATTCATCGGAGCCGCACCTGCATTTTCACCTCCAGAACGTAGAGGACATGACCAGAGCCACTGGTGTGAAAGCTTATTTTGATACCATCAAGGTCAATGGCACCACCCGGTCCGATTATTCACCGGTCAAGGGGGAACAGATCTCGAACTAGGACAGGGGCTAAAGCCCCAAATCATTAACCCCGGTCTGAAGGCCAGGGCAAGTAGACCCAATACCATAATTCCTTAACACCCCTGTACACCAACTTCCTCCATATCATCGACATCCTCGGCACCTTCGCCTTCGCCGTTTCCGGGGCCTTCTCGGCCATGGAGCGAAAGCTCGATCCCTTCGGCACGCTGATCATTGCCTTCGTAACGGCCATCGGCGGCGGCACGATCCGCGACGTGCTGGTGGGCAACCTGCCGGTGAACTGGCTGTATAACGAAAGCACCATCATCGTCATCTTTGGCTCGGCCCTGGCCGCGATCCTGTTTCAGCCCCTGGTGAAGCGGTTCACGCCCCTGCTTTTCCTGTTCGATGCGCTCGGGCTGGGATTGTTCACGATCGCGGGTTTTGAACTGGCCTATGCCAAGGGTTTCGGCGCCGGCGTATGTGTAGCGCTGGGCACGATCTCGGCCTGTTTCGGCGGCGTGCTGCGGGATGTGCTGCTGGCCAAGGTGCCGCTCATCTTCCAGAAAGAGATCTATGCGCTCGCCTGCGTGATCGGCGCACTGGTGTATTGGGCGCTGGGCAAAACCACCCTGCCTGCGGATCTGACGCGCATTCTTTCCATTCTCCTCATCTTTGCGATCCGGTTCGTGGCGGTGCGGTATCGCTTATCGCTGCCCGCCGTCCATTTAAAAGAAGAATCATGAAACTTCCGATATACCAGGTAGATGCATTCGCCTCCGAGGTCTTTGCCGGCAACCCGGCCGCCGTCGTGCCCCTTGAACAGTGGATCGACGAAGCGCTGATGCAGCGCATCGCCATGGAGAACAACCTCAGTGAAACGGCCTTCATTGTCAAGAACGAGTCGGCCCTCGGCGGCAGCGCAGAAGGCGATTATTCCATCCGCTGGTTCACGCCCGAGTACGAGATCGATCTCTGCGGACATGCCACGCTCGCCTCCTGTTATGTGATCAAGAATTTCCTCGAGCCGCATGCGGCCGAGTTGAGGTTCACCACGCAGAAGGCCGGCGAACTGAAGGCTTCGGTGAAAGAGGGCGTTTATACCCTCGATTTCCCGGCCCGCATGCCCCAGGCCTGCGCGGTGCCGGAAACCCTGCTGCAGAGCGTAGGTACCACCACGGCCGTGGAAGTGCTGCGTTCGCGCGATTATTTCATCGTGCTTCCCAACGAAGACGCGGTACGCAACGCCGAGCCGGATTATACCCTCATGAAGGAGCTGGACACCATCGGCGTGATCATCACCGCCAAGGGGCAGTCCGCCGATGTGATCTCGCGCTGCTTCTATCCCGGTGCCGGCATTCCTGAAGATCCGGTTACCGGCTCCGCACATTGCAATATCATTCCTTACTGGGCAGCCAAGCTGGGTAAGAATGAACTGAAATGTTTCCAGGCTTCACCGCGCGGCGGAACGCTCGACTGTGTGCTCGACGGCGACCGCGTGCGCATGTCGGGAACCTGCGTGCTCTTCCTGGAAGGCGCTATTTACGTGTAAATCGGGGCTATGACGCAGATCGAAGAAAAGCAGCGCGCGCGGATGGAGAAAGACCTGGCCATTCCCCGGTGGAAATACATCGTCAGCAATGGGATCGCCTGGGGGATATCCGTGTCGGTGCTTCTTTTCCTGGTCGACTGGATCATTCACAAGAAATCTCCGGCAAGCCAATGGGCGGAAGGATTCTGGATGTATCTCCTGATCATGCCCTTTGCGGGGCTGCTCTACGGCTGGATGGTGCGCACCCTGCTCGAGCGCCGGTACCGGAAGCTGAAGTCCCGGGAGGAAAACGGGGGGCGATCATCTGCCTCTTCCTCATAAAAAGCGCTCCCGCATTTCCGGAGACGGGATCATGCAGGCATCCTTCTTCCCAAACCATTTGTAGCGGTTCCGCGCGATCCAGTTATACACCGCATCCCGCAGCGGGCGGGGCACGATCCAGAATAGCTGCGTCCACTTCCAGTACCAGGGCAGGTGTCGGTACAGCCGCAGGCCGGCGGTGGAACGGGTATAGGCTTTCGTTCCCTCGATCAGGACGAAGGACCCGTGCTCCGTGGTCGGCATCCCATGTGCCTTTAGCAGTTCCTGTCCCGCTTCGGATTGCAGGGCAGCAAAACGCAGCCGCCGCTGCCGGTCCTGCCGGAGGAGGAAGTTGACCGTGCCATTGCAGAAGTTGCAGACACCATCGAAGAGCACGATCGGGGCTGGAGTCATTTTCTAAAGGTAGAACCCGATCTTGAATCGCTGATCGCTGATGTGATGATCGCTGATCTTGAAATACAAAACGCCCCGCTTGCGGGACGTTTTGTATCTGCGAAATCTTTTGAATCTGCGTAATCCTATTGGAGGTTATGGAAGACTTTCTGCACGTCTTCATCCTGTTCCAGCTTGTCCACGAGTTTCAGCAGTTCCTGCGCCTGCTCTTCGCCCAGTTCCACCGTTGTGCCGGGGATCCATTCCACTTCGGCGCTCAGGGGCGTGATGCCTTTGTCTTCAAGGGCTTTTTGCATGGAGCCGAAATCAGTGAATCCGCAACGCAGCACGATCACGTCTTCGCCATTCTCACCCGTGCCTTCGCCCATGTCTTCCAGGCCGGCATCGATGAGCTCCAGCTCCAGGTCTTCCATGTTCAGGCCTTCGGGCTTCAGTTTGAACGTACCCATTTTCTTGAACTGGAAAGCCACGGAACCGCTGTTGCCCAGGGCGCCGCCGCCTTTGTTGAAAATGGATTTCACATTGGCTACCGTGCGTACATGGTTGTCGGTGGCGGTCTCCACGAGGATGGCCACGCCATGCGGACCATAGCCTTCATAAAGGATCTCTTCATAGTTCTCCATCTCCTTGCCCTGGGCGCGCTTGATGGCGGCCTCCACCCGGTCTTTCGGCATGTTCACGGCTTTGGCGTTCTGCATGCAGCGACGAAGGGCAGGATTGGTGTTGGGATCGGGGCCGCCGGCCTTCACGGCGATGGCGATCTCCTTCCCGATGCGGGTGAACTGCTTGGCCATGCGGTCCCAGCGGGCAAACATGGTCGATTTACGTACTTCAAATATGCGACCCATAGGAGGTTCTTATTTGGGGTTTGTTTTGGAATGGTTGAAACCCGGCGGTCCTTGTCCGCCGAAGCCTTGGCGCAGGCGGAGCAAATGTACGGCATCCCAAAGAAAAGCCTCCCGGTACACCGGGAGGCTTTTTCAACAGGGAGGACCCGATTTATTTTCTGCGTTCGAAGTCGTCTGCGGTCGGGAGGATATCCGAGAATCCACCGCGCAGCTGACTGCGATGACGGCTGTACACAAAGTAAACCACCAGGCCGATGAGCATCCACACGAAGGCAACCAGGAGGGTGCGGGTGTCGATGGCTACGATCATGCCGGTGCAGATGACGGCGCCAAGGATCGATACCACCGGAGCGGCCGGGGTACGGAAGGGACGCTTCATGTTGGGCTCCTTGCGGCGCAGGATCAGCACGCCGAGGCTCACCAGCACGAAGGCGAAGAGCGTACCGAAGGAAGTCAGGTCACCCGCTACGTGGCCCGGTACAAAAGCAGCGAACAGACCCACGAACACGAAGAGGATCCAGTTGGCCTTATACGGCGTCTTGTACTTCGGATGCAGGGCGCCAAAAGCCTTGGGCAGCAGTCCATCGTTCGACATGGTATAGAAGATGCGGCTCTGTCCCATCAGCATCACGAGGATCACCGAAGAGAAGCCCGCGAGGATGGCCACGGTCACCGCGGTGGCGAGCCAGCCATATCCGGTCATATAATTCGAGATGGCATAGGCCACCGATGCTTCCCGCCCTTTTGTGGGGTCGACGAAGTCGGTCCAGGGCGCCACGCCGGTGAGCACATGTCCGAATAGAATATAAAGGATGGTACAAACCACGAGGGAGCCGAGTATGCCGATGGGCATGTCGCGCTTCGGGTTCTTGGCTTCCTGGGCCGCGGTGGACACGGCGTCGAAACCGATGAAGGCGAAGAACACGATAGCGGCACCACCGAGTACGCCACCCCAGCCGTGTTTGAACACACCGGTATAATCGGCGATAACCTTGCCGGAGGCGTCTTTCACAGCTGCGGTTCCGGCCGGGATCATAAAGGGCTCATGGTTCTCCGGCTTGATGAATTGCCAGCCGATGGCAATAAAGAGAATAACGATGGCCACTTTGATGAATACGATGATGGCATTCACCATGGCGCTTTCCTGCGTACCACGGATGAGCAGGAGGGTGAGGAGCAGGAGGATGACCAGCGCAGGTGCATTGATGAACCCGCGGTGCAGCACACCCGCAGCGTCGGTGAAGCTTTCAAATGGCGAGTGGCACCACTCGTACGGTATTCGGTTGTCAAAGAGTTTGTTCAGGTATTCGCTCCAGGCGATCGACACGGTAGCCGCGCCGAGGGCGTATTCCATGATGAGGGCCCAGCCGATGATCCAGGCCACCAGTTCGCCCATGGTCACATAGGAGTAGGCATAGGCGGAACCGGCGATGGGGATCATCGCCGCAAATTCGGCATAACAGAGACCGGCAAAGGCACAACCGATGGCGGCAATGATGAAGGATAATGTTACAGCGGGACCTGCAGCCTGTCCGGCAGCGGCAGCGGTGCGCACAAACAGACCGGCACCAATGATCGCTCCGATACCCAGCGCCACAAGGTTCCCGGCACCAAGGGTTCGTTTGAGCCCCTTCTCGTTATCGGCAGCTTGTGCCAATACCTGTTCGAGGGGTTTCTTGACAAATAAACTCATACCTAAGTTGTGTTGTTGATTAAGCTCGTAAAATAATGCAATAATTGATTTCCAGGCTTCATTGTTTTACACAAGCGGAAACCGGGGTGGGAAATAGTATTTCGGGAGACCGATAATTTTCCGATTTTCGACCTCTCTTAACGCGAACGCTTGTATGGGAAAAAAGAACCGCCTCACGCTTTATATTATCCTGGCCATGATCCTTGGCGTGCTGACGGGTTACCTGGTCAACCAGTTCGGCGGTGACAAGATCAAGCCGTTTTCCGACAACATCAAGCTCCTGAGCACCATCTTCATCCGCCTCGTGCAGATGATCATCGCGCCCCTGGTCTTTACCACCCTGGTTGTGGGCATCGCCAAGCTGGGCGACCTCAAGACCGTGGGCCGCGTGGGCGGGAAGGCTATTCTCTGGTTCGTTACGGCTTCCCTTGTCTCCCTGCTCATCGGCCTGGTGCTGGTAAACTATTTCCAGCCGGGTAAATACATCAACCTTTCGCAGCAGGATACGGCCGGCCTGAAAGACCTGATGGGGAAGCAGCAGACCTTCTCGGTGCAGAATTTCGTGGAGCACGTGATCCCCAAGAGCTTCATCGAATCCATGGCCAACAACGAGATCCTGCAGCTGGTGGTGTTCTCGATCTTCTTCGGCGTGGCCGCCGCCTCGATCGGTGATTATGCCAAGCCGCTCGTGAAAGCTCTGGAAGTGGCGTCGCACATCATCCTCAAGATGGTGAACTACGTCATGAACTTTGCCCCCCTCGGGGTATTCGGCGCCATTGCTGCCGTAGTAGCGGCCAAGGGCCTGGGCATCTTCGAATTCTACATCAAGTATTTCCTCTTCTTCCTCACGGGCATCGGCATCCTCTGGGCCGTGCTGCTGCTGGTGGGCTTTTCGATCCTGGGCCACCGCATGCGCGAGCTGCTCCGTCGGATCTCCTCGCCCCTGCTCGTTGCCTTCAGCACCACCAGCTCGGAAGCGGTCTTCCCCAAGCTCACCGAAGAGCTGGAGCGCTTCGGCTGCCGCGACCGGATCGTGGCCTTCGTGCTTCCCCTGGGTTATTCGTTTAACCTCGACGGCAGCATGATGTATATGACCTTTGCCTCGATGGCCATTGCCCAGGCTTACGGCATCGACCTTTCCCTGACCACCCAGCTGACCATGTTGCTCGTGCTGATGCTCACTTCCAAGGGGATCGCCGGCGTGCCGCGCGCCTCACTGGTCGTGGTGCTCGCCACCTGCGCCATGTTCAATATCCCGCCGGTAGGCGTGGCCCTGATCCTCCCGATCGACCGTTTCTGCGATATGTTCCGCACCGC
>CBHWDR010000065.1:0-9900 GCA_966112575.1 uncultured Chitinophagales bacterium | reverse complement strand
GAGGTTCCCGCCTGGGCGGGAAGAAGTGCATCCTGCTTAACGAAGGAGAAGTGTGCCTCTAGCCTGGAGGCACTTGTATTCCGTGGGCGCCAGCGCCCACCTTCGCGGCCTTAGCGTCGGAGGGATGAGCAGAGGAACTAGCTGCCCCTTACCAAAAAGACGCTAGCACAGAGGCGACCAAACCAAATTCTTTGCGTTCCTCTCTCTACGCCCGAGTGATGAAAGCTTATCCGCACCCAGCCAACAGCTCCGGTCTAAGGAAATATCATCCGTGAAAATCCATTAGATCCGTTATATCCGTGTTCTTTCTCTTGCCCTCAATTCAACACGCTCTTCTCCTGCTCGGTCTTGATCTTTTTTTCTTCCTTGATCTTGTTCCACCCGCCCACGATATTGCGGAGGTTGTGGATGCCCTGGCGCTTCATCATGGAGGCAGCGATGACGCTGCGGTAGCCGCCGGCGCAATGCACGTAAAGGTTCATGTTCTCTTCCAGGTCAGTGAGGCTCATCGGGTCCTTCATCTCATCAAGCGGGATCGAGATCGCATCCTTCACATGCCCAGCGGCAAATTCGGCCGGCTTGCGTACGTCCACCACCACGAGGTTCTCATCGAAAGGCATGTCCATGGCCAGCTCATCGGCTTCCACATCGATGATCATGTCGATCTCTTCGCCGGCTTTCTTCCAGGCTTCAAAGCCGCCATCCACATAGCCGATCACATTGGTGAAGCCCACACGGGCAAGGCGCATCACGGTCTCTTTCTCCTTGCCCGCATCGGTGACCAGCAGGATCGGCGTTTCGAACGAGAGCAGACTGCCCGCCCATTCGGCGAAGCGGCCTTCCAGTCCGATCGAGATCGAACCGGGGATGAAACCGAGGGTGAATGTTTCTGCGCGGCGGGTATCGAGCAGCACCACGTCTTTCTCGAGCTGCGCCTTGGTTTCCTTAACGGAATAAGCGCGCAGGCTTTTCTCCATCACCTTATCCAGGCTTTCGTAGCCTTCCTTGTTGATCCGCGCATTGACGGGAAAATAGGCGGGAGGTGCGCTCAGGCCTTCCGTGACCGCCTTTATGAATGCCTCCCGGCTCTGCGGCTGGAGGGCATAGTTGCCAGCTTTCTGCTCACCGATCGTACTGAAGGTCTGGGGACCCAGGCTCTTGCCACAGGCGCTGCCCGGTCCATGGGCCGGGTAAACGATCACGGCATCGGGAAGGGGGAGCAGCTTGGCCTGCAGGCTGTCGTACAGCATGCCCGCCAGGTCGTTCATCGTGAGGGAAGCGCCTTTCTGGGCGAGGTCCGGACGGCCTACATCGCCTACAAAAAGCGTGTCGCCGGTGAAGACGCAGTAGGGAGCGCCCGCTTCATCGTGAAGAAGGTAGCAGGTTGATTCCAGGGTATGTCCGGGCGTGTGGAGCACCTCGATCTTGAGCTTGCCAAGAGCGAAGGTCTCTCCATCTTTTGCGATATGAACATCAAGCCGGGTATCGGTATTGGGGCCATAAATGATCCGTGCGCCGGTAGCCTGGGCCAGGTCGATGTGGCCGCTGACAAAGTCGGCGTGGAAATGGGTCTCGAAGATGTATTTGATGGTCGTGCCGCGTTCTGCGGCCAGCTGCAGGTAAGCGTCGATATCGCGGAGGGGGTCTATGATCGCTGCTTCACCCTCGCTCTCGATATAATAGGCGGCTTCGCTGATACAGCCGGTGTAGAGTTGCTGAACGTGCATAAAAAAATCTTTGGCGACAAAAATAGACCATTTGCCACCAAAGATCGGCCCTGTACGGGTCTGCGCTTATTTTAACAGTTCGTGAACCACGCCATGCACCTGGTCGAGGCGCTCGGTATTCACAGAGTAGTAGATGAACTTGCCGTCGCGCACCGTGTTGACATAACCGGCTTTGCGAAGGATCGCCAGATGCTGGGAGGCCACCGACTGCTCGAGGCGGAGTTTCACATAGATCTCGGTAACGGTCATCTTGCCCTGCTGATGCACCAGCTTCATGATCTGCTGGCGGAGTTTGTGATTGATCGCCCGGAGGATCAGTGCGGCCTTCTTTAATTGGATCACATCAATGTTCAGTTCGGTGGAAGGAGACACCACCGGCTCCAATAGTTCGTTGCTCATAGATATTCCTCTTTCTAACTGCAAAGTTAGGTTGGGATTACGCTCTTGCAAATCA
Organism: uncultured Chitinophagales bacterium; assembly: GCA_966112575.1. Taxonomy (GTDB): domain Bacteria; phylum Bacteroidota; class Bacteroidia; order Chitinophagales; family Chitinophagaceae; genus Flavisolibacter. The sequence continues at coordinate 7,719 of CBHWDR010000065.1, read as the reverse complement.
GAGGCCTACAAATAGCCTTTTTATTACAAAGAATATTTAGTTAATGAGTAGAAATCCTTACCGTAAAACGGTTCCGAGTAGGCGAGGTCAGTGAATTCGCTCTTGTGGAAGCGGTCCCAAGCCCGGTTTACCAGGTGGCGGGCGGAGAAGGCCTGATCATGGAAGCGGGCATTCGGGTGGGTAGAGACCGCCTGGAATTTGGCCGCACCCGAACCGTAAAAGGCAACCGTTCCCCGGTCGAGGAGGTCCTGGAAGGAAGTGGCATCGAGGATCAGGTTGGAAGGTGGCAGCACCTGCTGTCCCTCGCGGGTATAGGCGGCGGTGAATACTTCCATGCGGCGGGCATCGATCAGGGGCACCCGGAAATCTTCGGCTAAGTCAGCACCCGCATCGAAAAGCGCATCCAGGGTACTGAGGGCGATCAGGGGAATGCCCAGTGCGTAGCAAAGGCCCTTGGCCGCCGAAAAGCCCACCCGCAATCCGGTATACGAACCCGGGCCCATACTCACCGACACCGCCTGCAGGTCGGCAGGCTTCAGGCCCTGCTCGTTCAGAAGACCCTGGATCGCCAGGTGCAGCCAGGCCGCTGTGTCCCGCTGCGCTTCCGTGGCAGCAAAGCCGGTCGTTGTAGCGCCTGTACTCAGGCAGACCGAAGCCCCGTTAATGGCCGATTCGATATGAAGCAGGTGCGACATCGGGCGCAAGATAAACCAGCAGGAAGAAAACCCGGTAATTACTAGCGCACCGGCGGGCGCGCATCATCACGGGTACCCCGGATGAGCCCGATACCGGTAAAGAAGAAGATCGCGCCCAGCAGGCCGTAGACGATCAGCGTCTTCACCTGCCGCTCGGTGCCCTTGGCATCCATGAACAACATGGCAAAATAGATCAGTCCCACAATGCCCAGTATCGTCAGGATAATGCCGAAAACTCGTTTAACGTTCATAGCTTTTTTTACCATGCTGTGCAAATAGGCTGCCATGGGTTTAGGGGTTAGGAGATTAGGGTATTATGGTATTAGGGGATTGGGGAATGAGGTTGTTGGTCCTTTGAAAAGTAAAAAGCGCCTCCAGGGGCGCTTCGATTAATTCTCGTTCTATTCTTGCACAGCACTCATCATTGATCACTCATCTCACTGACCATTGATCACTCATCACTCATTGCTTAAAATAACACCAGACCTCGGTCTGCAGCTGCTCGTTCTCCGCTTGGGGCAGCACGATCACGGGCTTGTTCTTGTCGGAGGACGTGCGGGCATTGAAGCTCTTCAGCGGGCCCGAGGTGAAGAAGATCTTCTGGGCGGTGACGCTGAAACGGTATTCGCCTACTTCCCCGCTTGTGCTGAGTCGGTAGCGGGCATTATCGAGGAGAACGAGGTCGCCCCGTTCCCACTTACCCGCAGTGGTCTTGCTAACGGTTTCATACGTGCCTGCAGGCAGGGACTGGATCGAGCTCTGCGCATGGATTTTGCCGGCGAGGAACATAAAGGCGAAAAGGAGTAGAAAAACTTTCATAGGCGGTCATTTGCTTACTCCAACAAGGTACAAACCCAATGCCACAGTGGGTACGTAGGTTTCCCACATTGCGTGTGAAAAACTACGGTGGGGATGGGTCCGTCTTCGACGGACGTTTTAAAAGAAGAGAAAGCGTTGAAGCAAATGAAAGCAAGCGCTCTTTACTTCAGCTAGGTTCCGAAAAAGCCTACTTCTTTTCTTCTTTGCTTTAACGCGAGCCAGCGAGCATATCCCCTACTCATATTTCTTATACAAGGCAAACAGGATCTTCCGGTCGGCTTCCGTGAGCGGTCCGGCCCGTTCCTCGGCAACGAATTTCCGGCGGAACGTCTGGAAAACGGCGGCCGTATCGCGGATATCGTAGCCGATTACCCGCAGGGCCTGCAGGGTATTGAAATCAGCAGGTACCGTTACACCGGTGGTATCGTTCCACCAATGGCCGAAGCCTTTCTCGGAAAGCGTCTTCCAGGGAAAGGTCACATTCGGATCGTTCTTCCGCGTTGGTGCGATATCCGCATGACCGATAAAATTGCCCGTGGGAATGCCATAGGCCCGCTTCAGGTTGCCCAGCACCGTAAGTAGGCTGTTGATCTGGGGCTCACTGAAGGTCTCCCGACCGTCATTGTCGATCTCGATGCCGATGGAGGAGGAGTTGATATCGGTATTGTTGCCCCAGCGGGCCACACCGCCATGCCAGGCACGGAGGTAATCATTCAGCATATGGTGGATCGTCCCGTCTTCGCAGATCACATAGTGCGCGCTCACCTGGGTGCGAGGCAGCGTGAAGGTCCGGAGGGTCTGTTCGCAGCTTGTTTGCGCCGTATGATGGATGATGACGAAATTGGGTTTGCGCATATTGAAATTGGTGGTGCCCACCCAGTTGCCCGTTGCAAAAGAATCTTTTACGGGGTATTGGCGAAGCAGTCGCGCGTAATCCTTCGCCTGTTTTTTATACGAGCGATTGGTAGTGGCATAAGGACTGCGGGTGCAGAAGGAGAAAGCAAGCACAACGGCCAGTGCGAACAGGACAGCACGTTTCATGAATGTGGAATTGTGCTCCGAATGTACATCTTGCGAATTGCTTTGTTCAAGGAAGATGGCTTCCTGCAGACAAAATTCCGAACCGCCTTCCATGGCGGAGTTTTTGTGCCCTTTTCGTAAACTGATCATTATGGCAAGAAATGTCGAAGGCAAGAAAGTAGCCATTCTTACCGAGCATGGCTTTGAAGAAGTGGAACTGACCGCACCGATGAATGCGCTGGAAGCAGCCGGCGTTACCGTACATGTGATCTCCCCGCAAAAAGACAAGGTAAAAGGCTGGGACCACGACCACTGGGGCATCGAAGTGCCGGTGGATAAGGAGTTGAGCGCCGCCAACCCGGAAGACTACGATATGCTCCTGCTCCCGGGCGGCGTGATGAATCCCGACACGCTGCGCACCAACAAGGAAGCCGTGGCTTTTGCCCAGCACTTTCTCGAGCAGGCCAAGCCTCTGGCCGCCATTTGTCATGGCCCGCAACTGCTCATCGAAACCGGCATGATCGAAGGCCGCAAGATGACATCCTATCCCTCGCTGCAGACCGACCTGAAGAATGCCGGGGTGCTTTGGGAAGACAGCGAAGTGGTCACCGACAATGGCCTCGTCACCAGCCGCAGCCCCAAGGACCTGGAAGCGTTCAACCGGAAGATGCTGGAGGAGCTGGGAGAAGGCAAGCATGCGACCACGGGGCAGTTCACGCACTACGACCGCAATAGCTGAATGGAAACGCCCCGGGACAAGCCGGGGCGTTTGATAACAACAACAACAAGCGATTTATGCAGCGCCCTGGCGCGAGGTAAGGGTGACGGTGTTGATCAGGTGTTGACGACCCGAGGCCCGGTCGTGGCGCACCAGTACCAGTTTCTCCACCAGGAAACGATCGGAGAAATCGAGTGTGGTCAGCGCCGGTCGGAGTTCGTCCAGCAACGGCAGGGAAACCTTGTGCAGCAGGGGCAGACCCGGTTGCGGCTCCAGGTATAGCGGCGGACAGTCGTTCGACTGCATGAAGGGATCCAGGATCCGGAGCGCATGCCCGAGCCGGGCCAGGGCGCCGGTATCAGCAATGCCTACCGACAGCCCCTGCGTGGGCGTTAGCTCTACGCCGTTGAGCGCCAAGGGAAAACAGGCATGCAGATGGCAGATATTCTGGATCCAGCGGATGAGGGTCGGCTCCATCGCCTCCTTGGCCAGGAAATGCGCCAGCCCGATGGAAGGCCGCTCGATGTGACAGCGGTCTGCCAGGCCCGTTTTCAGCAGCAGGGTACGGGCATACTGCAGCTGGGTGCTTACCGGCTCGTCGGGGTAGACAAGCAAAGTGTAGTCCCACTGTTCCTCTCCCAATTGATAGCTGCCGTGCATGGTTCTCATACGAGCTGGTTGATTTCGTTTGCCAAGATATTTCGCATAAATTTACTAAATAGTTTAGTATCTGCAAATCTCTTCCACAATTCTTCCTCCCGGCCCGATGGCTTGTCATTTGCACCGGGGTTGAATATGCCTGAAGGACCTTCGCTTATATTGTTCCGCGAGGAATTGCTCTTTCTGAAGGGAAAGCGCGTGCGTGGCGTAGCCGGCAATTCCAAGATCGACCAGCAGCGCCTGCAGGGCAAGGTCATCCGTGACCTGCGCACCTGGGGCAAGCACCTGCTGATCGTTTTCGATGGGTTCGCGGTGCGGATCCACTTCCTGATGTTCGGAACCTATTATGTCAATTCCGAAAAGCCCGACGCCGAGAGCCGTCTTCGCCTCCGGCTGGATACCGCGAAAGGATATGTGAACTTCTACACCTGTGCCGTGAAGATGGTAGAGGAGCCGCTCGACGTGGTGTATGACTGGAGCAATGACGTGTTGAGCGAGGCCTGGGACCCGAAGAAGGCGCGGAAGAAACTGAAAGCAGCGCCCGACATGGTGGTCACCGATGCCCTGCTTGATCAGACCATCTTCTCCGGTGTGGGCAATATCATCAAAAATGAAGTGCTTTTTCGTATAAAGGTGCACCCGCTGTCCACGATCGGTGCGCTCCCGCCACGCAAGCTGGGCGACCTGATCCGCGAGGCCCGGCAGTACAGCTTCGAATTCCTGCAATGGAAACGCGAGTTCACCTTGCGCAAACACTGGCTCGCCCACACGAAACGCACCTGCGTGCGCGATGGCGGGCCGATCATCAAGGAATACCTGGGGATCACCAACCGGCGCACCTTCTTCTGCCCGGTTTGCCAGAAACTTTATACCTGATCCATACCCCTTGCCGATGCGTACTGGATTAGTTTTTGCACCGGTTAGGAAAACGAATGACTATGAATCAGGATAACAAAAATGCCGATGTGAATCACCAGGATCACCCGCACCAGGAAGGACAGCAGAATAATATTGCGCCCAAACAGCCCGGCAGCGGCCAGCGGCAGAGCAACAACGAGAACCAGGCGATGAGCTCCATGAATCCCAAGCCTTCAAATCCCCGCGAGGAAGAAGGCCCGCAGCCTTTGCGGAGTGGACTGGATTAATTAGCTAATTAGCGAATTCGAAAATTCGAGAATGAGTTAAGGAAGCCGAAGCCTTGTTCTGCTCATTTGAGGATAAATTGAACGAAGGCACAATTGAAAGAAAGGTTCCGCCGGCGGAACCCTTCTTTCTTAAAATAATTAATTGAATGGTCGCGCTAAAAACGACCCCATTCTCGAATTCGCTCATTCTCGAATTCTCGAATTAACCCGCCTTCCTCGACCGCAGGTCTTCCAGCTTCTTCTTCTCCTCTTCGATGCTCTTCTGCTGCCCTTCCTGGTCTTCCTTGTTCTTCTTGAGGTCTTTCTGCAGCTGGTCGATCTTCTTTTCCATATCGTGCTGGTTGTCCTGCAGCTTCTGCAGCTTTTTCTCGGCCGACTTCACCGCTTCATCCTGCGCTTTGATATCGAGGTCCAGCTTGTACACGGCCGCCTGGGGCAGGAAGCCATTGAGGAAATTCTTGGCCGCATTGTAGCTGGCTTCATCGCTGGTGGAAGATACCCAGTTCTCGCCGCCCTTGGCCACCAGCAGATAAATCACCGACTGGTCTTTCGAGCGCTTGCTCTTTGGCTCTACCTTGAAGAAGAAATCCAGTGCCTCGGGTGCACTTTCCAAGCGGATGCCCTTAAAGGTGTAGAACCCGTTCACCTTGTTGTTCTTCCAGAAAAGCTTGCCCTTCGTCTCCGGGTTGTAGCCGGTCTTCTTCAGGTTGTCGATGATGAAACCTTCCGATACGTCTTCGTTATACGGCATCTCGATCATGAGACCGGGCTGTGAGGTCTTGTTGTAGCTCACCGACGTAACACTGGCCTGGGCTGATACCTTTGCAGTGGCGAGGCTGGTCAGCAGGGCGAGAAAAAGCAATCTTTTCATGGCAGGTCGTTTGTACTGCAAAGATGCAAACAGATCTTCATACATCATGCAAATCCCTAATCCCCAATCCCTAATACCCAATACCCAATACCCAATCCCTAATACCTAATACCTAATACCCAATACCTTAATCCCCCAATACCCAATTACCTTCGCCTAAACCGCCCCAAGCATGCGAATAGCCCTGTTCTATACCGCGGTACTGATCTGCACTTCAACCATGGCCCAGACAACCATACCTCCCAATGTGCTTTATAGTGAGCTGTTCAAGGATGTGCAGCTCAGCCGGATCTTCCCCGATGGCAAGACCTTTGTCGACTGCACGCCCAAACGGGCCCCGGCCGATATCGTTAAGGCTTATCGCTCGATCCGAAATAACCCGGCTATCCGGTTCAGCCTGAAGCTCTTCGTGGAAGAGAACTTCTTCATCCCCGAAACCCCGGCCTCCGATTATGTGACCAGCGGCCGCAACCTCGGGCAGCACATCGAGCAGCTCTGGACCGTCCTGCGTCGCAAGAGCGACACGGTATCGGCATTCTCATCACTCCTGCCTTTGCCGAATGATTATGTGATCCCCGGCGGCCGCTTCCGCGAAGTTTATTACTGGGATACCTATTTCACCATGCTCGGACTGCGCCAAAGCCAGCACCCCGAGCTGATCCGCAGCATGATCGTTAATTTCGCGCACCTCATCAACCGCCACGGGCACATGCCCAACGGCAACCGCAATTACTACCTCAGCCGTTCGCAGCCGCCGTTCTTCGCCCTCATGCTTCGCGATGCGGTTGCCGACAGCGCCGGCGCCCTTCGTCTCTCGGATTACCTGGCGCCCCTGCTTAAGGAATACGATTACTGGATGGATAAAGGCGGACGGACGAAGCACGTAGTGAAGATGCCCGATGGCAGCCTGCTCAACCGGTACTGGGACCAGCTGGCGATACCGCGGCAGGAGTCGTATTGGGAAGACGTGCACCTGCTCGAAAGCCTCCCTGCCGAAGCCAGGACGCTTCGCTACCGCGACCTGCGTTCGGGCGCGGAGAGCGGGTGGGATTTCAGCAGCCGCTGGTTCGCCAACGACCGCGACCGCAAAACGATCCAGACCACATCGATCATACCCGTTGACCTCAACTGCCTGCTGTACGAACTTGAACAGACCATCGCCAAAGCCTGGAAGGAAAAAGGCAATGCAGCCAAGTCGGCGGCCTTCAGTGCCCTGGCAAAGAAGCGGGCAGCCGCGATCCAGAAATGGTGCTGGTCGGAACAATTGGGCTGGTACGTAGACTATAACCTCGCCAAAGGCATGCGTTCCACCAAGCCCGACCTGGCCGGGATGTTCCCGCTTTTCGTGCGCATCGCCGACAGGAAGCACGCGGAGGTGGCCAAAGGCATGCTGGAAAAGAACTTCCTCCGGGAGGGCGGCCTGGTTACTACTCTCCTGAATACCGGTGAGCAATGGGATGCGCCCAATGGCTGGGCACCGTTGCAATGGATCGGCATCATGGGCCTGGAGCATTATGGCTATTCCGACCTGGCCCTCGAAACCGCCAGGCGCTGGGTAGCGCTCAATAAACGGGTTTTCGAAGCCACCGGGAAGCTGATGGAGAAATATGATGTGGTCGATGCCGACAAGCCGGGAGGCGGTGGCGAATATCCTTCGCAGGATGGCTTCGGATGGACCAACGGTGTCTTGCTTGCCCTGATCCATAAATACCAGTTACAGTGATCAAAGGCTGGCTACGCAGGCTGCTCTTCAGGCCCGTACTCTGGGCATCGAACCGCTTCACGTCGAAG
>CBHWDR010000064.1:0-10016 GCA_966112575.1 uncultured Chitinophagales bacterium | reverse complement strand
AATTCCGTAACCACGACCTCTTCTTTTGAAGGCGAGTTCCTGCATAATCATGTCACCCGGAACGAATTCCTGAAGCTCATCTCTTCGAAGCTGAGCTAGGCGGTTCAGGGCTGTATTTTGAGCGATAATTATGAGTTTGGGCCCCTGCCGTCGGCGGGGGCCATTCATTTTCCGTAATTTAGCCGCCGATCTGACAAGGGTTCTCATGGAAGAGTCCGGCCAACCAGCTGCTAAGCGTTGGTTATCAGCAGAATTATCATCCAATAGCGAGATTACATGAAACATGCGTTTGTATTTCCCGGCCAGGGAGCCCAGTTCCCGGGTATGGGGAAGAATCATTATGAGAACAGTTCTTTTGCCAAGCGGATCTTCGAACAGGCCAATGAGCTCCTCGGATTCCGGATCTCGGATGTGATGTTCGGTGGCAACGAGGAAGAATTGAAGCAGACCAGGATCACCCAACCGGCTATATTTCTGCATTCGATCATCGCCTATAAAAGTATTGAGCAGTCGAAGCCCGACATGGTAGCCGGACATTCGCTCGGTGAATTCTCCGCGCTGGTAGCCAACGGTACGCTGAGCTTCGAAAGCGGCTTGCAACTGGTGAGCCTGCGCGCGCAGGCCATGCAGAAAGCCTGTGAGCTGACTCCTTCTACGATGGCCGCGGTCCTCGGACTTGCCGATGAAGAGGTGGAGCAGATCTGTAAGGAAGTGGCTTCGGAAACTGGCGAGGTCGTGGTGCCCGCCAACTATAACTGTCCGGGTCAACTTGTGATCTCGGGAACGGTGAAAGGCGTGGAAGCGGCCTGTGAGAAGCTGAAAGCCGCCGGTGCGAAACGCGCGCTCTTACTCCCCGTAGGCGGCGCTTTCCATTCGCCCCTGATGGAGCCGGCCCGAAAGGAGCTTCAGAAAGCGATCGAGTCGACCACATTCCACCAGCCTTCTTCGCCGGTGTACCAGAACGTAGTGGCCAAAGGCGTGATCGATCGCGATGAGCTGAAGCAGAACCTGATCGACCAGCTCACCGGCGCCGTGCGCTGGACGCAGTGCGTGCGGTCGATGGTGGGTGATGGCGCCACACGATTCACAGAATGCGGCCCGGGTAAAGTATTGCAGGGCCTGATCCTGAAGGTCAATAAAGAAGTAACAGCCGAATCCATCAGCTAGAAGCTTTTTAAATAATTAATTAAGTCCCGGTCAGACGGGACTTTTTTTATGTGGAAGCGCTGCATTCGTAATAATTATGGATGAGCTGAAGGTGTGTTACCAGGGAGATCTACGCAGCTGATTTTTGGAAGGGAAAAAGGGATATTTTGAGAGATAAACCTTTTTCTATATGAAGAAATTACACACACTAACACTTCTTCTTCTCATCTCCCTGCTGGCCGGCGCGCAAACGATCGACCGGCGATGTGCTTCCTTTGAGCACCTGCAGCAGCAGCTGACCCGTTATCCCGACATGCGCTTGCAGCAGGAGTCCATTGAACGGTTCACACAGACCTACTCCCGATCCCATGCAGCAGAAGCAGCGCAACGCGGCACACCGGTGTACACGATCCCGGTGGTGGTACACGTGTTATGGAACACTACGGCGCAAAACATCACCGATGCGCAGATCCAGTCGCAGATCGATGTGCTGAACAAGGATTACCAGTTGCTGAATGCCGACACGGCCTCGGTGCCTTCGGCATTCAAGGGCCTCGTGGCCGATTGCCAGATCCAGTTCTGCCTCGCGAAGCGCGACCCGAATGGCAATGCCACAACGGGTATCGTGCGCAAGCAAACGAGCAAGACCTCGTTCAATGCCGATAACGATGACGCGAAGTCGAGCACGACGGGTGGCGACAATCCCTGGACGGCTTCGAAGTACCTCAATCTCTGGATCGTGCCGGACATTACGAGCGGCGGCTCCAGCGGCATTCTTGGTTACGCGCAGTTTCCCGGCGGTCCTGCGGCAACAGACGGCGTGGTGATCGGCTACAAGTATTTCGGCACCACCGGCACGGCTGTAGCTCCGTTCAACAAGGGACGCACCGCAACGCATGAAGTGGGCCACTACCTTAACCTTCGCCATATCTGGGGCGATGAAGCCGCCTGCTCGGCCGATGACCTGGTAGGGGATACACCCTTGCAGGCGGATAAGAATTTCGGATGTCCTTCATTCCCCCGCCTGGATGCATGTACCGGGAGTGGAAGCGGCGTTATGTTCATGAACTATATGGACTATACCGACGATGCCTGCATGTATTTATTCACCAATGGCCAGAAGTCGCGGATGTATGGTGTGCTGGCGGCCGGAGGGTCGCGCAATGGCCTCACCACGTCCGACGGATGCCTGGCTCCTGCAGGTGGGGGGACCGGTTGCAGCAGTGCCTTCGAGCCCAATGAGTCGCTTTCAGTTGCTGCAGCAGTAGCAACCAATACCGCGCTTTCGGCTGCGATCAGTTCCACTACCGACAAGGACTGGTTCAAGTTTATCCTGGCTTCCGCCTCGAACCTGAATATCACGCTGGGCAACCTTGGCGGCGATTATGATCTGATCCTCTATAATTCGGCAGGAACAGAATTGAAGCGCTCGGAAAACGGCGGAACCACCAGCGAGGCCATTGCCACCACCGGTACGGCAGCCGGTACTTATTATGTGCAGGTCTTCGGTTATAACGGCGCCAACAGCACCACCTGCTACAGTCTGAACATCGGCGCTACGGCGGGAAGCACGAGCACCTGTCCCGGATCGTATGATGTATCCACCAACGGCACGACCAGCGGCGCGGCGCAGATCCCATTCAATACGGATGTGAAAGGCACCCTCTCCTCGTCGACCGACCAGGACCACTACAAGTTCGTGATCACCACAGGTGGAACGATCACCATTACCCTGGGCACCCTGCCTGCCGATTATGACCTGCGCCTCCTGAACAGCGCCGGTACGCAGGTGGCGATCTCTCAGAATGGAGGCACTACCGCGGAGACGATCAACTATACCGCTGCTGCGGGCACTTACAATGTGCGTGTATACGGCTACAATGGCGCGAGCAATGCGAGCAGCTGTTATACGCTGAAGGTGGCAACCGGTACGGCCCGTCGTGAAGATGGATCGGTTACACAGGGAAGCCAGACCAAGGTGAACATCTATCCCAACCCGGCGCGCAAGTCGGTAATGGTGGCGGTATCCGAGTATGAAGGCCGTTCGGTGATCCGCGTAACGGATCTGAGTGGACGCGCAGTACTGCGGCAGAATGTACAGGGACTGAACAACCGCGTGGATCTGGGGCAGCTCGCTTCGGGTATCTACCTGATCCAGGTGATGACCAACGAAGGACGGGTACTCTCGCAGCGCAAGCTGGTAAAAGAGTGATCATTAATAGAAGAAACAAAAATCCCCCGCTTGATGCGGGGGATTTTTTTATGCTTTTTCAGAGGAGTAGTCGAATACCAGTCCGCAGTTGATCCATTCGGGGTCGAAGGAAGCGTTGTAGCGCTTGTAGAAGCCGATCGCGGGCTCGTTCCATTCCAGCACCTGCCACATCATGCCGTGGAAACGATTCGAACGCGCTTCCTCGATGAGTGCGTCGAAGAGCAACCGGCCCAGGCCCCTGCCACGCATCTCCTGCGTAACGTAGAGGTCTTCGAGATACATGCGCTTTCCCTTCCAGGTACTGAAGCGGATGTACCAAAGCGCAAAGCCTTCGATCTTCTCTTCCACTTCTACGACGAATGCCCACCAGACCGGATTGGGTCCGAAACCGCTCTCCGCAAAATGTTCGAGGGTTACGGTCACTTCATCGGGCGCTTTCTCATAAACCGCAAGTTCTTTTACCAGCTCAAGGATCCGCGGACAGTCTTCGCGGGTTGCTTTCCTGATTTTCATAACACGAATGTAGGCAATAGGCAGTGGGCAGTAGGCAATGGGCAGTAGGCAATGGGGAGGAGTTCTCTACTGCCTATTGCCTACTGCCTATTCCTTCCGTTCCGCTTTGAAAGTGCCGTTGGGCTGGATGATGTTCACTGCCGTGAGCTTGTCGCCCGTGCGCAGGAACTGTACGGCAAAGCCGCTGACGTTTTTGAAGCTGAATTTGTCTTTCCCGGTAGGCACCAGTTCGTAGTCGGGCTGGCCCGGTACGGAGAGGAAAAGCAGGTTGTCTTTTACGTAAAACTTCACATCGCCGCCGGCAATCGAATACGTGCCCACATAGGACTGCAGTTCTTCTTTTGAAACCGGCTTGGGACGGTCGTTTCGCTTGAGGGTGAGGTCGATGTCCGGTGCTTCGACGCCGAACATGGTGAGGGATTCGATGTCGCCATTGGTGCCGGTATTGAAGCGGAAGTGTACCTGAACCGGCTCGCTTACATCGTAGGCACCGTTCTCCTGCATGTAGGGCTGGAAAATATCATAATGGAAATGCTTCAGGTAGATCGCCCCCAGGGTGGTATAGCCGATCAGCGAATCGCCTTTTGCATACACGTCGAGCGTACCATAACCCGGGTGGCTGTACAGTCCTTCGAAAGAAGAAAGGGAGTGCGAAGGTTTCGTGTCGGACTTACGGGCAGAGTCCGCCGAAAGGGCGGCCTTCCGGTTGGCCGTGTTGGCTTTTGTAAAATTGTTGTACAGTTCATCGGACCAATTATGATAGGGCTTGCCAAAGAGCCGGTCGGCGATGATATTGCGAACGATCGAAGGAATGCTGGAGCGATCCTGGTTCACCAGCACGATGATGCCGATGCTGTCGGTAGGAAAGAAGGAAGTGCTTGCCGAAAAGCCATCGATATTACCGCCGTGTTCCACGCGGTAATGGCCTTTATAAGAGCCGAGAAACCATCCAAAGCCGTAGTTGGAAAACTGGATGTCCGGCTTCTCTTTCGTAGGGAGGCCGGGCGCGATCACCATCTGCGAGCTCATCGCATCGCGTACGAAATTATCGGGCAGTACTTCTTTGCCATTGTACTTGCCGCCATTGATCCAGGTGATCACCCAGTTGGACATATCGATCACGCTGGAGTTGATGCTGCCGGCGGGGCCGGCCGCGCTGATGTTGTAGTAAGGCAGGCCATAGACGATCGAATCTTTCTTGATGCCATAGCCAAGCGCCACCTCCGGGGTGGAAGGATTCGGGTCCCAGCTCAGGGATGTGTTCTTCATGCCGAGGGGCTGCAGGATCCGCTCGCGGATGTTGGCCTCCCAGGATTTGCCTGTCAGCTTTTCCGTGATCGCGCCCTGGGCGATGAACATGAAATTATTGTATTGCCATTGGCGCCGGATGGGGAACGTAGGCTCCTGGTACTGGATGCGGCGCACAAGGGAGTCACGATTTGATGAAGGAAAGAGGTACCAGGAGAAATCGTGGCGCGGAAGCCCGGTGCGGTGCGACATCATGTCCCGCAGGGTGACCTGGTTGGTTAGTTCGGGTGTGAAGAAATTGAGGGTTTCGAGGTAGTCATGCGCCGGTTTATCGATATCGAGTTTGCCTTCTTTCTGCAGGATGCCGATGAGGGAGGTGGTAAAGGCCTTGGTGCAGGAGCCGATGGCGAATACGGTTTGAGGGGTGACCGGCAGCTTCTTTGCCTGGTCGCGGAAGCCAAAGCCTTTCGCATAGATGATGCGGTTCTTCTCCACCACGGCTACGGCGAAACCGGGGGCCTGCCACAATTTAAGCGCCCGTTCGAAAGCGGTATCCAGGGCGGCGAGGCGTTTGTCGACGGGGTATTTGTTCTGCGCCAGCATCGACAGGGGCAGGAGAAGGAGCAATAGCAGCCGGTACATGGGGTTGATTTTTATGAATGTACTGAAAATAGAGATGCCGGTCAGAGACCGGCATCGGTGTATCTCGTCGTCGTTCTTTTTCCTGCTTTTGACGAAGATTCAGATCTTCAAGGCCTGATCCAGGTCGGAGATAATGTCTTCCACATTTTCAATGCCCACACTCATCCGGATCAGTCCGTCGCTGATACCATAGCGGAGCCGTTGCTCGCGCGGAACACTGAAATGCGTCATGGAAGCGGGGTGGGAAAGCAGGGTGTCGGTCGTGCCCAGGGAAACGGTTCGCGTGCAGAATTGCAGGCGGTTCATGAAGGCCACGCCTCCATCAAAGCCTTCTTTCAATTCAAAAGAAAGCATGGCGCCCGGGCCCTTCATCTGGCGCTTCATCAGGTCATGTTGCGGGTGTGTGGCCAGGCCGGCGAAGTTGACCTGTGCGATGGCGGAATGACTCTGCAGGAACCCGGCAATTTTTTGCGCGTTGGCGCCGTGACGTTCCATACGGAGCTCGAGGGTCTTGATGCCCTGGCTCAACAGGAAAGCGTCGAAGGGATTGGCATTGCCGCCGAGCAGGCGATGCGTTTTCGTGACCGCCGTTTTCATATGCTCCACATCCCGTCCGAGAAGTACCCCGCCGATGGCGGTGCCATGCCCGTTGAGGAACTTGGTGGTGGAATGCATGATGAAGTCTACACCCAGGGCGAAAGGCTGTTGCAGGTAGGGCGTGGCAAACGTATTGTCCACCGCCACCAGTACGCCATAACGTTTGGCGAGTTCCGTCAGCGCGCGGATGTCGACCAGCTGGATGGTGGGATTGGCGGGCGTTTCGAGATACAGCATCCGGATAGCGGGATCGCTTTTCAGCAGGTCTTCCACACCTTCGAGCTGGCGCAGGTCGTGGATCAGGGGGCGCATGCCGAATTGCGGAAGGATGCGGTGGAAGTAATCGTCGGTTCCCCCGTAAAGCGAGTAGTGGGAGAGGACCGCATCGCCGGTCTTCAGGTTCGACTGGATGAGGGTGGAAATGGCAGCCATACCCGAAGCATGAAGGATGGCATGGGCATCGATATCCAGACCGAAGGTTTCGAGGGCGGCGATCTTGCCTTCAGCCTCGCTCACCGTAGGATTGCCCCAGCGGGAATAGATATAGCCTTCTTCCTGTCCGCTGAAACGGCGCATGCCCTGTTCGGCCGTATCGTACACAAAGGTGGAGCTGGCATAGATCGGGGTCTGGTGCGCGTAATTGGGATCGGGCGTTTGGCCGGCATGAACGGCAGCCGAACCAAAGCCTTTATAACGCTTAGTTGGATTCATGACATGAATTTATGCGAACCTGCCTGCCGGCAGGCCGGTTACCTGAATTAAATTATGGCAGTTCCGCTTTTTCCGCAGTTTGATACATTTGGATTCATGAAAGAACTGCTGCTTTCCTATTCGGCCTATAATTTATGGGCGCACAGCCAGCTGCTGGAACTGATCTACCCGTTAACGGACGAACAACAACGCGAGACCGATTCCAGTTCATTCGGATCGATCTATCGTACGTATCTCCACATGTGGAATGCGGAAAGTATCTGGTGGCAGCGCCTCAAGCTGCAGGAACGGATCACGGTGCCGATGGAGACCTTCCAAGGATCCATGCGCGAGCTGGGACAGCAGCTGCTGGCGCAGAGCCGGCAGTGGCAGGAGTGGATCGCCGGGGCCAGTGAGCCCATGTTGCAGCATGTATTCCAGTACCGGAATTCGAAGAAGGAGCAGTTCAAGCAGCCCACCTGGCAGATGCTGCTGCATGTGTTCAACCACGCCACCTATCACCGCGGCCAGATCGTGGACCTGCTGCATGCGCTGGGTGTAACGAAGATCCCCGCAACGGACTACGTGGAGTTCGTGAGGAAAGGTTCAAAGGTTTAAAAGTTTAAGAGTTCAAGAGTTCGAGAGTTGGGTTTGCGAAGTTTGCATGGTTCGCATGGTTTGCGAGTTGGTCCAACCGCCAGGACTTCCAATAAAAAAAGGAGCCGGCTAGCCGGCTCCAAGACTTTACCCCTGCGCTACGCGCGTACCCTTCGCTTCGGCCGTGTATCTCCAAAGGAGAGGGAGGAGATCTGTGTACTATGAGGGGCGAACTCCGCAAACTCGCGAACTCCGCGAACTCGCGAACTTCTCCCTAGTACTCCCACTTGATGAGCGTGGCGCCCCAGGTGAAGCCGCCGCCGAAGGCTGCAAGGACGATGTTGTCGCCCTTGTTGAGCTGGTGGCGCCATTCCCAGAGGCAGAGGGGGATGGTCGCAGCGGTGGTATTGCCGTAGCGCTGTATGTTGAGCATTACTTTTTCGTGCGAGAGGCCCATGCGGTCGGCCGTGGCATCGATGATGCGCTTATTGGCCTGGTGGGGCACCAGCCAGGCGATATCGTCGCCGGTGAGGCCGTTGCGCTCGAGCAGCTCGGCGCTCACGTCGGCCATGCCCTTGACGGCGAACTTGAATACGGCCTGTCCCTCCTGGTAAACATAGTGCTCTTTATTGGCCACCGTTTCGGCGGAAGCCGGCTTTACCGAGCCACCTGCCTTCATGTGGAGGTAGGCGCGGCCCGAGCCGTCGGAGCGGAGGATCGAGTCCTGCACGCCATAGCCTTCGTGGTTGGGCTCGAGCAGCACCGCGCCGGCGCCGTCGCCGAAGATGATGCAGGTCTGGCGGTCGCTGTAGTCGATGATGGAGCTCATTTTATCAACGCCGATGACCACTACTTTTTTATACCGGCGGCTTTCGATGAGGGCGGCGCCGGTGGTGAGGCCGTAGAGGAAGCCCGAGCAGGCGGCCGAGAGGTCGAAGCCCCAGCAGTTTTTTGCACCGATCTTGTCGGCGATGATGTTGGCCGTGGCAGGGAAGACCATGTCGGGGGTTACGGTAGCGCAGATGATGCAGTCGATCTCCTCGGGCGAAATGCCGCGTTTCTCACAGATCTGGAGCACGGCGGGAACGGCGAGGTCGGAGGAGCCTTTTCCGGGTTCTTTCAGGATGCGGCGCTCTTCAACGCCGGTACGGGTGCGGATCCACTCGTCGTTGGTATCCACCATCTTTTCCAGGTCGAAATTGGTGAGTTTGGTCTCTGGTACGTAGCCGCCCACCGCGGTGATGGCGGCCGTGATCTTATGTTGGGCCATATTGATTTTCAGTTTGGCCTGCGAAGATAAGTGTTGCCGACCGCTATATTTGTCGCCTATGATCGCATTTGTCAACGGCCGCTTCGTGCGCAAGACCCCCTCGTTCGTTCATGTGGATGTGAACGGTGTAGGCTATGAAGTTCAGATCTCCCTGAACACCTATTCGCTGATCCAGGACCTGGAAGAAGGCCTTCTTCAAACACAACTCAGTGTGCGTGAGGATGCCCAGATCCTTTTTGGCTTCCACGACCTGGCGGAAAAGGAGATGTTCCTCATGCTGACGGCGATCAGCGGTATCGGGCCCAATACTGCCCGGGTCATGCTGTCGTACATGAAGCCGGAAGAAGTGTCGCGGGCGATCGTGCAGGGCAACAGCCGGGCCCTCGAAGCCATCAAGGGTATCGGGCGCAAAACCGCCGAGCGTATCGTGGTGGAACTCAGGGATAAACTGACCAAACAACCCATCGATACTACCCATAATATTTCATCCTGGAAGGGCAATACTTTACAATCCGATGCGTTAAATGCCTTAATCGCCCTGGGCATAAACCGCCAGGCGGCCGACAGTGCCGTGCAAAAGGTGCTCGAAGCCGACCCCGGCGCCTCAGTGGAGCAGGTGATCAAGAAAGCCCTGCAGATCCTCTGATATCCTTGAGCAAACTATTGACAGAACCATTTTTTGAGAAAATTCGACTTGGCTCCAACATTCACCCATAAGCTATCCACGCTGGTGGCTGCCTGCGTTCTGTGCCTCCTATTGGGCATGGGCAACCAGGCTATGGCCCAGGTACGTGGCAATGACAGCCTCCGGTACCCCTTGCAGGACCGGCGGACCGACGCGTACACCCAACCCAACCGCAATCCCTTCGACCTCCGCGATACCGGCTATCTCCAGCGCGATATCGTTTATGATCCCATCACCCGCCAGTATTACGTGGTGGAAAAGATCGGGAGCAAATACTTCCGCACGCCCACGACCCTGACCATGGAGGAATTTGTGCGGATCCAGGCCCGGAAAGACGAGGTGGCCTATTTCCAGCAGCGGGCCCGCCTGCTGTCGGACCTCAACCGCCGCACCTACCGGCCCAAGTTCGGCTTCAG
>CBHWDR010000063.1:0-10038 GCA_966112575.1 uncultured Chitinophagales bacterium | reverse complement strand
CGTTTCGACGACAACGCTGTGGTGATCCTCAACGCGTCGGACGAACCCCGTGGAACCCGCATCTTCGGACCTGTTGCCCGCGAACTGCGTGACAAGGGTTATATGAAGATCATCTCCCTGGCACCTGAAGTGCTCTAAGGAGAGGCCTCCCCGAGAAAAAGCAAACGTTCAAACAAAGAACCCTGGCAGTATCAGGGATCGATAAAAACCGATAGGTAAAAAAATGAAAACAAGATTCAAACCCAAGTATAACATCCGGAAGGGCGACCAGGTGGTTGTGATCGCTGGCGATGACAAGGACTCCAAGAAGCCCCGTCTGGTTAAGGAAGTACTGGTAGAAGAAGGCAAAGTGGTGGTTGAAGGTGTGAACATCATCACCAAGCACACCAAGCCTTCCGCTCAGAACACCAAGGGCGGTATCGTGAAGCAGGAAGCCCCCATCAACATCTCCAACGTGATGCTGTGGGACGGCAAGCAGGGCTCGAAGGTGAAGCGCGAAGTTCGCGAGGACAAAAAAGTTCGTGTATCTAAAAAATCCGGGGAGGTAATCAAATAATGGCAACAGCAACAAACACTCCGCGACTCAAAGACAAATACAAGGCTGAGGTGATCCCCGCCCTGATGAAGAAGTTCGGCTACAAGTCGATCATGCAGGTGCCCAAGCTGGAAAAGATCGCCATCAACCGCGGTGTCAACGGCGCCGTAAACGACAAGAAGCTCATCGACATCGCCCTGGACGAGCTGACGACCATTTCCGGTCAGAAGGCCATCGCCACCATGTCGAAGAAAGATATCTCGAACTTCAAGCTGCGTAAGAACATGCCCATCGGTGCGCGTGTAACGCTTCGCGGCGAGAAGATGTATGAATTCCTGGATCGCCTGATCGCCGTGGCCCTGCCCCGCGTTCGCGACTTCAAGGGTATCAACGAGAAAAGCTTTGACGGCCGTGGTAACTATACCATGGGTGTGATCGAGCAGATCATCTTCCCGGAGATCGACATCGACAAGGTGAACCGCATCACGGGTATGGATATCACATTCGTAACCACCGCCCAGAACGACGAAGAAGCGTATGAGCTTCTGAAAGAACTGGGAATGCCGTTCAAAAACATCAAGAAATAATTTCTGATTTTGGGATTTTGAGATTTCTTGATTGCAAGACTCAAATCCGGAAATTTAAAAATCTATAAATCACTAAATCACATTTATGGCAAAAGAATCAGTAAAAGCCAGACAGCGCAAGCGCGAACGGATGGTTGCCCAGTATGCTGAGAAGCGCGAAGCGCTGAAGGCTGCCGGCGACTGGAAGGCTCTTGACGAGCTGCCCCGCAACTCTTCGAGCGTGCGCCTGCACAATCGCTGTCAGATGACGGGTCGCCCGCGTGGCTACAGCCGTTTCTTCGGTATCTCCCGTGTAGCCCTGCGCGACATGGCACTGAACGGTAAGATCCCCGGTCTGAAGAAGGCCAGCTGGTAAGAAAATGAGTGATCAGTGATCAATGATCAGTGATCGCCCGGAACTAATTCAAACATTTAAACTATCCAATTGCCCCGGCCGGAGCGTCGGGGTGTAGGAGGCAACAAATATGGTAACAGATCCTATTGCAGACTTTCTGACCCGTATCCGCAACGCGCAGATGGCAGGTCACCGCATCGTGGAAATCCCCGCTTCGAACCTGAAGAAGCGCATGACCGAGATCCTGTACAGCCAGGGTTATATCCTGAAGTACAAGTTCGAAGACGATAACAAGCAGGGTTTGATCAAGATCGCCCTCAAGTACGATCCGGCTACCAAGCAACCCGCGATCCAGTCGCTGGAGCGCGTAAGCCGCCCGGGTCTGCGTCACTATGCAAAGCCCGGCGACTTCCGTCGTGTGAAGAACGGTCTGGGTGTAGCGATCATCTCCACTTCGAAAGGCGTGCTTACCGACAAGGAAGCCAAGGCCCAGAACGTAGGTGGTGAAGTTCTTTGCTATATCTACTAAAAAGCGGCTTTCGGCCTGCAGCTTTGGCTGCCGGCTGAAAGCAATCAGACCGCCGATACATTAAGCCGATACCTAACAGGCTGACCGGTCGGCGGGAAACAACAACATAAACTTTTAAAAGAAACAACATGTCTCGTATAGGTAAAGCACCCGTAGCCGTTCCTTCCGGAGTAACCGTTTCGGTTGGCAGCGACAACGTGGTAACCGTTAAAGGCCCCAAGGGCGAACTGAAGCAGGCGATCGACCGCGATATTACAGTAGAGGTGAAGGATGGTCAGATCCTGATCGGTCGTCCGACCGACCAGATCCGCCACCGCGCCCTGCATGGCCTGAGCCGTGCCCTCGTAGCCAACCTGGTAAAAGGCGTAACGGACGGATATACCAAGAAGCTGGAGCTGATCGGTGTAGGTTTCAAAGCCGCCAACACCGGCAACCTGCTCGACCTGGCACTCGGTTATTCGCACAACATCATCTTCGAAGTTCCGAAAGAGCTGAAGGTGGCCACCGCACAGGAGAAAGGCCAGAACCCGACCATCACGCTGGAAGGCATCGACCGCCAGCTCATCGGCCAGGTAGCTGCCAAGATCCGTGGTCTTCGTAAGCCGGAGCCGTACAAAGGCAAAGGTGTACGTTATGTTGGTGAGATCGTACGTAAGAAAGCTGGTAAAGCAGCTGGTAAATAATTAGCGAATCGGCTAATTCGGGAATTAGCTGATGAGTGATCCGGCCGAATGGGTAAGACCTCGTCTGCTAATTCCTGAATTATCGAATTATCACATTAAACAACGTTTCCTGGCAGTATCAGGAAAACAAATCAAATAAAATGAGAACAAGCGTAAAATCGACCAGACGGCAAAATATCCGTTACCGCATCCGCGCCAAGATCGCCGGAACGGCAACGAAGCCCCGCCTGTCTGTATTTCGCAGCAATGCGGATATCTATTGCCAGCTGATCAACGATGACGCCGGTGTAACCATTGCTTCCGCTTCATCGCGCGACAAGGACATCCAGGCGCAGTCCGGCACCAAGTCGGAGAAGAGCAAGCTGGTTGGTCAGGCGCTCGCCCGCAAAGCGAAAGAGCTGGGTATCGAGACCGTGGTATTCGATCGTGGTGGCAACCTCTACCATGGCCGTGTTAAGCAACTGGCTGAAGGCGCCCGCGAGGGAGGTCTCGTATTCTAATTCCGGCGGGAGTAACGCATCAACATCAACACGTAATTACTAAGTAATACAAAATGGCAAAAGCAATTTTAAACAGAGTTAAAGCCGGCGACCTCGAACTGAAAGAGAAGGTAGTAGCCATCAACCGCGTGGTGAAAACTACCAAGGGTGGTCGTACGTTCAGCTTCTCTGCATTGGTGGTTGTTGGAAACGAGCAGGGCGTGGTAGGACATGGCCTCGGTAAAGCCAAGGAAGTCCAGGAAGCCATCACCAAGGGTATCGAAGACGCGAAGAAAAACCTGATCAAGGTTCCCGTGATGCACGGTACCGTTCCCCACGACCAGCTGGCCAAGGAAGGCGCGGCGATCGTGCTGATCAAGCCGGCCGCTCATGGTACCGGTGTGATCGCCGGTGGATCGATGCGTGCAGTTCTGGAAAGCGCCGGTGTTACCGACGTTCTGGCGAAGTCGCTTGGCTCTGCCAACCCCCACAACGTGGTTAAAGCGACCTTCAAGGCCCTCGCCATGCTGCGTGAGCCCGTAACGATCGCCAAGACCCGCAACCTCGGTCTGAAGAAAGTATTTAATGGTTAATCAAACCTTCGTCAAGCTCAGGATGGCCCCGGTCATGCTGAGCCTGCCGGAGTTCAAACTCTTTATATGAAAAAGATCCGCATCACCTTGGTAAAAAGCCCGATCGACCGTCCGGAGCGCCAGAAGCAGACGCTGAAGGCCCTGGGACTGAACAAAATGAACGCTACCAGGGAAATCGAAGCCACACCTCAGATCCTGGGCATGGTGAAGAAGGTAGAGCACATGATCTCCGTTGAGGAGCTCGCTTAATTAGCGATTCGCTAAATCGGTAATTGGCAGTTGGAAACTTCTTAATTTTGCCGGTCCTTATCCGCTAATTGGCTCATTTCGAATTTTGTCATTAATAAGCGAGGGGCGATTCCCCGTAAGTAAAAATCAAGTACAATGAATCTGACGAATCTGCGTCCTGCCAAAGGCGCAACACACAAAGAGAAACGTATTGGCCGCGGTGAAGCATCGGGTCACGGTGGCACTTCTACAAAAGGTAACAAGGGTGGACAGAGCCGCGCCGGCTACAAGCGCAAGCGTGCACACGAAGGCGGCCAGATGCCGATCCAGCGTCGGGTGCCGAAGCGTGGTTTCAAAAACCCCAACCGCATCGAGTACAACGTGTTCACCCTGGGCCAGATCGAACAGCTGGCTGAGAAATACGGAATCCAGGAATTTACTCTCGAGAACCTCTACACCAATGGCCTGATCAACCAGACCGACCGTGTGAAAGTTCTGGGCAACGGCGAGCTGAAAGCCAAGCTGACCTTCAAAGTCAACGCGATCAGCGAGAAAGCAAAGCAGGCCATCGAAACAGCCGGCGGCTCCGTGGAAATCGTGAAGTAATTTTCCCTAAATTGCAAGGCGCAGTAATGCGCCCTTTTTTTGTTTTTGGACCGTAAACATTTCCCGTGAAAAAATTATCGCAAACGTTAAAGAATATCTGGAGCATAGAAGAGCTGCGCAGCAAGATCCTGTTCACCCTGCTCCTCATTTTCATCTATCGTGTCGGCACGCACATCGTGCTGCCCGGTATCGATCCTACGGAACTGACCGCTAAAATGGCGGGCAACAGCAATGGCATCCTGGGTCTGATCGACACCTTCGCGGGCGGTGCCTTCTCTCAAGCTTCGATTTTCGCACTGGGCATCATGCCTTATATCTCGGCTTCGATCTTTATCCAGCTGATGACGGTTCTGGTACCCCAGTTCCAGAAAATGCAGAAGGAAGGAGAGAGCGGTCGCAAGAAGATCAACCAGTGGACCCGTTACCTCACCGTAGCGGTCACCATCGTTCAGGCTTCCGCTTATGTGAAATACCTCGAGCAGATCACCGGCGCCAACGGCATCGCACCCAGCTATGCGGGTGTTTTCTGGCTGTCGACCGTTGTGATCCTGACCGCGGGCACCCTCTTCGTGATGTGGATGGGTGAGAAGATCACCGACAAAGGCCTCGGCAACGGTACTTCGCTGATCATCATGGTCGGCATCCTGGCCCGCCTGCCCCAGTCCTTCATGCAGGAACTCGCGTCCAAGTCGACCCGCTCGGGTACGATCCTCCTCTTCATCGTGGAGATCGCCATCCTGATCGCGATCATCATGGGCTGTATCCTGCTGGTCCAGGGCGTACGCAAGATCCCGGTGAACTATGCCAAGCAGATCGTGGGCAACCGCCAGTTCGGTGGCGCCCGCCAGTTCCTGCCCATCAAGGTGAACTCTGCCGGTGTTATGCCGATCATCTTCGCCCAGGCGATCATGTTCCTGCCCACCCTGTTCAACCTCACCAGCTGGGGCACAACGGAGACCGGCATGGGTATTCAGAAGATCTTCACCGATCACTCGAATATCTGGTACATGACGATCTACTCGGTGGTGGTCATCGGATTTACCTTCCTGTACACCGCCCTCATCTTCAACCCGAAGCAGATCGCGGATAACCTGAAGCAGAACAATGGTTTCATTCCCGGCGTAAAGCCCGGTCAGCCGACCGCGGATTACATCGGATCGATCATGGACAAGATCACCCTGCCCGGCGCTATCCTCCTGGCCCTGGTGGGTATCCTTCCGGGTATCGCACAGCTGCTTGGCGTTCAGCCCAGCTTCTCTACCTTCTTCGGTGGCACCTCGCTGCTGATCATGGTGGGTGTGATCCTCGATACCCTGCAGCAGATCGAGACCCAGCTCCTCATGCGCCAATACGATGGCCTGATGAAGAGCGGCCGTATCCAGGGACGCACCGTAACGCAAGCCTCTTACTAAGACAACCGTCTTTAGATCATAAGAAGACCTGGTAAGTACACTTGCCGGGTCTTTCTTTATTCAGCACTTTTGCAAAAACAACAGCCAGGCATCAAGAATACGTATGATCCATTATAAAAACGCCCAGGAAATCGAACTCATGCGCACCAGCGCCATGATGGTAAGCCAGACACTTTCCGAAGTGGCCAAGACCCTAAAGCCCGGACTCAAGACGATCGATATCGACCTGTTCATCGGCGACTACCTCCGCGACCACAAGGCCGTGCCTTCTTTTCTCAACTTCAACGGCTATCCGTTCAACTCCTGTATTTCCGTAAATGATGTGGTGGTGCACGGGTTCCCGGGCAAGTACGAACTGAAGGAAGGAGACATCGTTTCCGTGGATGTGGGCGCCTATATGAACGGCTTTCATGGCGATCACGCGTACACCTTCATGATCGGCAAGCCGGCCGATGAGGTGGTGCAGCTGGTGAAAGTGACCAAGGAATCGCTGTTCAAGGGCATTGAGAAGTCCGTTGCCGGTAATTTCACCGGGGACATCGGCTTTGCCATCCAGGAACATACCGAGAAGAAATATGGTTATGGCGTGGTGCGGGAACTGGTTGGCCATGGACTGGGCCGGCAGATGCACGAAGACCCGCAGGTGCCCAATTATGGCCGCCGCGGTACCGGTAAGCAGCTGAAAGAGGGACTGGTCATCGCCATCGAGCCCATGATCAACCTGGGCAAGAAGGATGTATTTACCGATTCCGATGGCTGGACGGTGCGCACCAAGGACGGAAAGCCTTCCGTTCATTTCGAGCACGACGTATGCATTAAAAAGGGACAGGCCGACGTACTCTCCAACTATGCGCCCATTGAGGCTGCTGAAAAGGCGAATGCGAACCTGTTTTCGGATTATTGATTGCACGAATGAGAACGAATTACTCGAATTTCAAAGGCACGAATGTCTGCACCATTGTATTCGTTCTTTCTGGAACAAACCTGGTTAACTAGCCGGTTTGTCTGATACGCAGCGAATTATTATCCAATTGACCTTATGCCCAGATTGATCGTCATCGGAGGTGGTGCTGCCGGCTTCTTTTGCGCGGTAAATGCCGCGCGAATGCACCCGGGGCTGCAGGTGACCTTGCTGGAGAAAAGCAGCAAGCTGCTTTCGAAAGTGCGCGTATCGGGCGGCGGACGCTGTAATGTGACCCATGCGCTTTTCGAGATCGGCGCACTCAGTAAACGGTATCCCAGGGGCCAGAATTTCGTCAAAAAAAGCTTCCACCAGTTCTCCACCACGGATACGATCCGCTGGTTCGAAGAGCGGGGTGTGAAGCTGAAAGCCGAAGCCGACGGGCGGATGTTCCCCATTACGGATTCTTCGGAAACGATCGCGCAATGCCTGCTGCAGGAAGCCGACCGTTACGGTGTGGAAGTGGTGCTCCAGGCCGATATTCGTTCCCTCACAAAAACGGCAGATGGCTTCCTTCTCACCGGTACGCATTCGGGAAAAGAAAAGCAGTTTGAGGCGGAATGGGTCTGCATCGCTACAGGTGGTGCGCCAAAAGCCAGCATGCTGGGCTGGCTCGGGTCAACGGGGCATCAATTCGTGGAGCCTGTGCCTTCGCTCTTTACGTTCAATCTACCCGGCCACCCGATCACCGGCTTGATGGGCGTCAGTGCCGCACCCGTGCGGGTGAAGATCGAAGGCAGCAAGCTGGTGGAAGAGGGGCCAGTGCTCGTTACCCACTGGGGACTCAGCGGGCCAGCCGTACTTCGGCTCAGCGCCTGGGGCGCCCGGGAGCTTGCCGCGTCCGGCTATGTATTTCGCGTGCATCTGAACTGGCTGCCCCAACTGAAAGAGCCGGATTTACGCTTGCAGCTGCAGGGGGCACGCCTGGATACGCCTTCCAAAAAACTGGTCAACTTCCATATCGGCAATCTGCCGGCGCGGCTCTGGCAATTCCTGCTGGCGGCATCCGGCATCAGTGAGGACCTGCGGTTCGCCGACCTGCCTGCGAAAGCAGAGAATGCGCTCGTACGGAACCTCACCGATTACGTCGTGGACGTAAAGGGAAAGACCACGTTCAAGGAGGAATTCGTTACGGCCGGTGGTGTGCAGCTGAGCGAGGTGGACCCGAACACGATGATGAGCCGCAAGGTGCCTAGGCTGTTCTTTGCCGGCGAGGTGCTGGATGTGGACGGCATCACAGGCGGATTCAATTTCCAGCACGCCTGGACGAGCGGGTGGATCGCTGCGCGCTCGATGGTGATGAGTGATCAGTAATCAGTGATCAGTGTGAATGAGTGAAGGTTGACGAGTAGACAAACATCAGAGATCGAACATCCGAAATCCGAGATCCGAGATCAGAGATCCGAGATCAGAGATCAGCCATCAGTAGGGCAAAAACCTTCCCGTTGAAGTTTCCTCTTTCCGGATCATCGGGTTGCCCTTATAGTACACATTTCCTTTATAAAATATTCTTCCATTCAGCTTTTCGGTTACGTTGATCTGCGCATCGCGGATGCCGCTGTAATCCATTTGCATGCGCTTCACTTCGAAGTTCTGGTAATCGATCGTGCCCAGCGTATTGCAATATGTATAGCTGCTGTCCGTCCTTCCTTCGAAACGGAAATCTGCCATGTCGCTGTAGAGCAAGGCGTCGGTGATCACGCTGTTCAGTTTCAGGTTCACATTGCCGGAGCCATCGGAGGCCAGTACGGTGAAGTAGGGGCTTTGCAGGGTGTTGACGCAGAAAACATTGGCTGATCCGAGATAGTCGAGCCGCTGCAGGTAGCGCACATCCACATACACGAAGAGCTGTTCATTGGGGGTATTGATGATGGAGCGGTTCTTATTGCGGATCGTGAGCGCATGGCCGTCCATTTCGGTAAGGATGTTTGCCAGCATCTCCTGCGGCGCCTGTACCACAACCCGATCGACGGTGTCCTGCCGCAGCACCAGGGTGATGTTGTCGTAAAGCAGGATCTGCGAGATAGGCCGGGTGGCTCGTTCCTCTAATTTCAGCGGACCCGGGTCGGACCAGATATCCTTCTTGCAGGAAGTACAGGCGATCAGGGCAGCTAGGAGTAGTATATGGAGCACTGTTCTCATCAGAAGCGATAATTGATCCCGTAATGAATGTAGTCGGCACTCCCGAAATGGGTTTTCAGCTGGATGCTGGCCGACCAGTTGCGGTTGAAGCGATAGCGCGCGCCGAAGCTTTGGTACAGGGCCTCGCCATAGGGCTGTTCAAGCAGGTAAACGCCCAGCTGCACTGGTATCGTCAACCGGCCGAGCAGCTGTTCGTAGGTGAGGTAAAATGCAGTATTGAATTTTTCCCGGATCGTTTCCTTGTAGGGAAGCAGGTTATCCGGAAAACGGCTGGCCGTAGAGCGGTCGTAGGAGAGGTTCAGCCCGGCGCCGTATTGCGCGAAAGGCGCGAAGCGGCGGTCAGCTTCGAGTTGCACAACGTTCACGAGGTAACGCGGGCTGCCTACGGTTGGCGATTGTTTGATGCCCAGGGAGGTGCCGGCGAGGAAGGACCAGGATCTTTTCCAGGGTGTTGCAGCGGGGGCAGAAGCCTGCGTTTGTGCATTGTCCAGGCTGTACCGCAGGCCGGCGGTGAGCGAGGGCACATTCAGGCCAAGATTCGGCAGCCTGGAACGGCCATTCGACAGATGCGTAAAGGAAAGGCCTGCTTCAATCGAGATGCGTGGCAGGAGGCGCAACTCGTTCTGCCAGCCGAAATGCAGCAGGCAGTTGACCCGCGTGCCGATGAGCAGGTTCTTGTGGTTGGTTGCGGGATCGTAGGGCTTTTCGATCAGGCCCAGTCCGCCACCGGCCCGGAAGGAAGAACGGAATCGTCCCCGGTGGATCAGCTTCCAGTTGATAAAGGCCATGGTGCCGGCCAGGTGGCCGATGTGCCGGCGGCTGCCGCTATTGCCATAGAAGGCTGCGATGCCCGTTTGCGGAAGCCCGTTGGCTGCATGCCAATCTTTGGTCCCATCCGTTTGTTGGGCATAGTAGGCTTCAAGCAGGTTGGTGTAGGAGTCTTTGATGT
>CBHWDR010000062.1:0-10071 GCA_966112575.1 uncultured Chitinophagales bacterium | reverse complement strand
CTTTGATAGTGCAGGACGTTAGGAACAGAGCTCACCGTCAGGTTCACGAAACGCGCGTTGGGCTTATAGTACAAAAGGCGATTGCGCCGGCTGCTGTCGAACAGGCGATTGCGCAGCTTGCCAAGGATGAACTGGCCGCGCGTGCTCACCTCCTGCTTTTTCCAGCCCGCCACCTGGCTCAGGTCCACCTGCTTCTCGGGATCGAAGTCGCGGTAGTGTTCGAGCTTGCTGATCACTTCATAGAGATCGGGTGCGCGCCGGTGGCGATCGAGTTCCGTCATCTCGGTAATGAGGGCGGCGAGGGTGGGATGGATGCGTTCATGATACAGTCCCGGGTGCGCGCGCTGGGCCACGAATTGCTTCAGGTCCTCTTCCTCGTAGAGGTCGAGGCCCATGGCCATGGAGCCGAGGATCAGCCCCAGCACAAAGATGTCGGAACCATCGTCGTGATGACCAACCTTCCACTCGAAGCAGGCATAGCCGGGAAGGTACACCGGGTGGGTCAGGGCCGCATGGATGTCGGATTGCACCTGGGTGTCGGCCCACTGGTTGTAGCCGGCATCCACGTCCACTTCCAGCTTAGCCTTACCCACTACTTCAAAAGAGGTGGAGCGCGCGGAGGCGAAGAGGCGCTCGAGTTGCTCCTTTGCCGATCGCGGTGCCTGCGCCCGTTCTTCATCGATATCCAGTATGCCTTCCCTTACGGAAAGGGCTTCCGCAAATTCGAAGGCCGCCACCCTTCCTTCCTCATGCATCGCCAGCACCTCCCGGAACAGAGGCAGCACAAAGGCGATCACATCATCAGTGGCATACTCGCCCCCATCGAAGGCGGTACCTATAAACTCTTTGAATGTCATTACACGAATTGTAACTGGTTACAAGAATGCTGATCAACACCCATTTCTTCCCTCCTTGTTCCTTGCTCTTTACTCTTTTTTCCCGTCTCACGTCTCACCTCTCACTTCTCACGTCTCCCATCTCACTCCTCATACACGCTCTCATCCGCCCCTTCTTTCACCTCCTGGTAAGCGGCGAGCGATTTATCCCGGTGCTGCGCCAGCTTCTTCTCGCTAAGCTGCAGTTCCTTGCGCACCAGCGTGGCAAACGCATCTTTCAGCCCAAGCTCGTCGGAGAGCTGGAAGGCCCAGCCAAAGGGCACGAGCTCAAGCGCCGGGTCGAGAAGGGCGAAGTCGAGGAGCAGGGCCGCGAAATAATCCCGGATGCCCTTTGGCAGCTCCTGCATGCGGTTGCGGAAAGCTTCATCCAGCACTGCCGCATCATCAACGGTGAAGTCGGTGAAGAATTGCTTCGCGCCGCTGAGCACGGCCACCGTACGGAACCACCTGGGCTTGAGATAGAGCTGGAGGAAGCGGCGCGTCAGCTTCGAAAGCTCCTCCTGGCGAAAGAGATCCAGGCTGTCGAGGTCCATCTGTCCTTCGATCATGCGGATGATCTCCGCTTCCGCTTCTTCGCCCTTATCGAACCAGAGCTGCAGGGCACGGGCGCGGATATAGTTCTCGGGATGCGAAAGGCCGCCCGTTTTATTTTCCTTATCGATCGAGAAGATCTCATCGGCCTGGCGGAGGTAACTCTCGGCGCTCACTTTGTCGAGTCCCGTGGCCACTTTCACCAGCGAAGTGATGACCGGACCCGTCTTGCCCAGCACCTGGGCGGCGCCGCGGTCGCAGAAGATCTCGGTGTAGAGCCGGAAGAGCCTCGCGGTTTCCACATGTGCGGCTTCCGAGCCGGGGTGGTTGGCGATGGACAGGATGATGCGGTCGGCCGTTTCATAGATCCCGCCTTCGATGGTGAACAGGCGGATATGCGCCAGCTCATGTGCGATCACGGCCAGCAGCTCCTCATCCGACAGGCTCCCCGTGACCCTTCCGCTGAACACCACATGTGCTTCCCCTTCCAGCCAGGCGATACTGGCATTGGTCTCTTCGGAAAACGTGGCCTGGTAAACGACCACCTTCACGTCTTTCAGTCCCAGCTTTTCCCGGGCCTCGTCCACCATTCCGTAAATGCGCGCATCCGCTGCGGGGTCGAATTGATAGGTGTTCTTCAGCAGGTCAAGCTTGAATTGCTGCAGCTGCTCGCTGCGCGTGCGCGCCGAGGCGAAGAATTCCCAGGTTTTTTTCTGTTCCCGGAAATGGTCGGCCACGCGGCGGTGATAGGGAAGGGAGGACATGGGGGTGGGGGATTGAGGGATTAAGGAATTGAGGTATTGGGAATTAGGTATTGGGGCAATTTATGGAACCTTGGCGGTACTTGTATCTTTATCCTGACATGCGTTACCTGAATGTTTTCGTACTCTTCCTGCTGCTTGCTTCCTGCCGTCAAAATGAAGGTCCGGGCAAGCCCCTCGTACCGGCTGACTCCCTCGCCAACAACCTCATGACCTGGATGCGCTATGAGTACGATCACCTGGAATTGTGGCGCGACTTCCAGCCCCTCGACTCGGCCCAACAGCCCATGAAGAAGAATGATTTTTTGGCCGCCCTGAAAACAGGCCGTTACCTGCCCCTCCGGCTGGCCTCCGACAGCCAGCAGGTCTACCAGCTCCATGCCACCGAAATGGTTCCGGATGTCCGCAGTACAGTGATCCAGACCGCGGAGCGGGAGGACGCTTATTTCCAGCGTGAGGGTGGGCTGATCGCCCCCTACCAGTTCACCGACCTTAATGGGAAGATCTACAGTAACCAGACGGAGAAAGGCCGCATCCTCGTGATCAAGTGCTGGTTTGTGAATTGTGTGCCCTGCGTTGCCGAAATGCCGGAGTTAAATAAACTGGTGGCTTCCTATTCCTCCAGGAAGGACATCGACTTCGTCAGCCTCGCACTCGACACCCGGGAAAAGCTCGATTCCTTTCTGCAAACACACCCCTTCTCTTACGCCGTGGTACCCGGCCAGGAAAATTATATCACCAACGGCCTTGGCGTGACGGAATTTCCCACGCACATCCTCGTCAACCGCAAAGGCAAGGTGGTGAAGATCGTGAACAGCAGCAGCGACCTCGAAAAACTACTGGAAGAATACCTGCCCAGGCTCTGATCGTTTGACCTCGGCTTCTAACAAAGCAGGAACGCTGACATGCGGATGGTCATGATATAACCGGAAAACCCACATCACAGAAGTATCCGTCGGTCTTTTTTCTTCGAATCATCTGCGAAATCTTAATAACCATAACAATCTGCGTTCCTCTCTAGTCCTTACGGCGAAAGGACAAAGCTATCTGCGCTAATCCGTTATATTCCTTAGATCCGTGTTCCTTCTATTTAGCAAACCCCCTACGTCAATCTCCGCACCCACCCGCGCAGAACTGCCCGATTTGTTTTGATTCTTTTCGATTTGCTTGGCTGGGGGTGCTGGTACGAGTAATTTGGCTCTACCATCCTGATCGTATAAATGCTTACCTATGAAACACATCCTTACCCTTTATCGCCGCCACCGCTGGCTGGCTCTTATCGTCAACAGTGTGGCATTCTTTGTCTGGATCGTCACCGTGATCCTCGTTGTCACCATCCTGGCTGCGGCCTTTGGCGGTCACTGATCGATTGACGACCTTTAAGGTTGTTGATACAGGAAACACCACTGACCATTACCGCCATTCATGAAGAGGCGCCCGGCTTCAAGACCCTGGTCTTTGCCGAGCGCCTTTCGTATGCAGCCGGGCAATACCTCACCTTCATTCATCCAACCCATCTCGGGCCGATCCGGCGCTCCTATTCCATCCTGTCTTCTCCCGACGTGAATGAGCCGCTGGCCATCGGGGTGAAGCGGGTCGAGAACGGCGAGTTCTCGCGCTGGCTCATCGATCGGGCGCATCCCGGCGATGTGCTGACCACCACCGGTGCAGCCGGCTTCTTCACGCTGCCGAAAGAAAGAGATCGCTACCGCCAGCTTTTCTTCCTGGCCGCGGGCAGCGGCATCACACCGGTGTTCTCCCTCATCAAGTCTGCGCTCGTTCAGCACCCGCCATGGAAGCTGGTGCTCGTGTACAGTATTCCTTCCGAAGAAAAAGCGCCCTACCGGCGCGAACTGCTGGAGCTGCAACAGAGGCACCCGGAACGCTTGTTCATCGAATGGCGCATCAGTACGGCGAAGCACCTGGCCGATGCGCGGCTCAGCCGTGAGTCGCTCCAGACTCTATTGCGCAAATACGAACAGCCCCTCAACCAGCAGCAGTTCTTCATCTGTGGTCCCGAGCCGTATATGCGCCTCTGCACCTACACCCTGCAAGAGGAAGGGGTCCCGGAAAGCGGCATCCGTAAGGAATTTTTCTTCACCGCTGCCCTAGCGCGTTCGCCCAAGCCCCTGCCACCCGACCGGGATACCCACCGCGTGCGCGTCCGGCAACCGGCAGGCGATCTCGAATTCGAGGTCCGGTATCCCGACAACATCCTCCTCGCCGCACGCAAGGCAGGCATAAGCTTGCCTTATTCCTGCGAAACGGGCCGCTGCGGCGCCTGTGCGGCCCGCTGTGTATCCGGACAGGTCTGGCTCTCCTACAACGAAGTGCTCACCGACGACGAACTCGCCCGCGGCCTCACCCTCACCTGCACCGGCCACCCGATGGGCGGTGATGTGGTGCTGGAATTATGACCGGCTTTCAATAAACGACGATCTGTCGTCCGTCAACTCCTGAACTCCAAATACCTTAATTCCTAATACCTCAATTCCCAATACCTTAATACCCTCCCCGTCCGCCGAAGCCTCGGCGAAGGCGGAAATACCTCAATACCTTATTACCATATTACCATAATACCTCAGTACCTACACCCCCAACACCCCTCCCCACAATCCCTCCATCTTCCCGATCGCCTTCTTCATATCGATCCCCTTGCCCAGCACCGGCTTGAACAGGTCGCCTTCCGACTTCAATCGCTCCAGCGTATTCTTCATGTGGAAATCCTTCATGCGCAGGCCTTTCTTCACCTCATCCCAATGGAGAGGCGTGCTTACAGTGGCGCCGGGTTTGGGGCGCAGCGAATAGGGCGCGGCCACGGAAGCCTGCGGACGGTTCATCAGGAAATCGATATAGAGGCAGCCTTCGCGGTCCTTCGTTTCCCGTTCGATGGAGGTGAACTTCGGAAGCTCCGCGTTCACCACTTTGGCAATGCGGCGACCGAACTCCTTGGAGTCTTCGAAGGTATACTTTGCGCCGAGCGGAATATAGATGTGAATGCCGGTGGAACCCGAGGTCTTGGGGTATGAAGGCAGACCAACGGCGTCGAGCACTTCCTTTGTGACCTGCGCTGCCTTGATCACCTGCGCGAAGGAATTGCCATCAGGGTCGAGATCGATGATGCACCAGTCGGGATGATCCGGCTTGCTGCGGCGGCTGTGCCAGGGATTCATCTCGATACAGCCCAGCGAAGCGATGTAGAGCAGGCTGGCCTCATCGGTGCAAACTAGGAACTCCTTCTCCCGTTTGTCCATATAGCTGTAGTAGGGATAGGTCTCGATCCATTCCGGCGCCTTGCCTTTCACATCTTTCTGGTAGAAGCTCTCGCCTTCGATGCCATGCGGATGCCGGTTGAGGATCTGCGGGCGCTCCTTCATGTACGGCAGCATGAAAGGCGCCACCTGGTAATAGTAGTTGACGAGGTCGCGCTTGGTGAACTTTTCTTTTGGCCAGAAAACCTTGCTCAGGTTCGTGAACTTCACATCATGTCCATTGATCGGACGGGTCTGCGATTCTTCCTTCGGGTTCACCAGCGTGCCGCGGTCCTTCTTTCCGGGAGCGTTGATCACTTTCTTTTTTACGAGTGCATTCGTTTCCACCAGGCTTGTCGTGTCCTTCGGTAATTCGCGCACCACCTCGTTTGGCTTTTTGTCGGGACGCAACCCGCGGAAGGAGGGCTGCCGGATGGCGCCGTGCGAAGTCAGCTCGCGATAGGAGATCTCGCCCACCAGCGTGGGCTTCACCCAGGTGACCTCGGCTTTCGGCGGGTTGGGGCGAAAACGCGAAGGCTTGTTGTACTCCACCTCATTCACAAAAGGCGATCGCTTTACGATGTGTGGCTTCAGCTGGCGCAGGATCTCCTCCTGCATCTTGCGGTCGAATCCCGTGCCCACGGGCGTCACGAACTGGAACTTCCCATTTTCGATGATGCCCATCAGCAGTGCGCTGAATAGTTTGTTCGTGCCTTCATTTTTGGTATATCCCCCGATCACCAGTTCCTGATGTTTTTCGGTTTTGATCTTCAGCCAGTCCTTCGACCGTTCGCCGGGTTCGTAGATGCTGCCGGCACGCTTGGCCATCACGCCTTCGAGCTGCAGGGCATGGGCTTGCGCAAAAGCGGTCTTGTCGCCATCCTCCAGGCTTTCACTCACCCGGATCGTGTCGATCGAGGTGGGCTTTCAACAGCGACCGGCGGTCTTCGATGGGCAGTTCGGTCACGGAATGCCCATCGAGCCAGAGGAGGTCGAAGGCGTAGAAGAGCAGATGGCCGTCGGCCTCCGAACGCCAGAGCTGGAGGTTGGCAAAATCGGGGATGCCCTGGGCATTGACCACCACGATCTCGCCATCGATCACCGCTTCCACGCCCAGCTTTTCAAAGTCCCGCACGAGCGGGTAATATTTTTCATTGAACGATTTATTGTTCCGCGAGCGCAGCTCCACCTGGCCACCATCGAGGTAAACGAGGCAGCGGTAGCCGTCCCATTTCATCTCGTAGCGCCAGCCTTCGCCTTCAGGCGGCTCGGTGACCAGGGTCGCCAGCATCGGGGGTACATCTTTCGGCATGGATTGGGCCTTCCCTTTGGCCCAGAGCTTCTTCACCGCGGCCGGGAGCTTGGTTTTTGCACGTCTTGTTGCCATGAAGGCATTGCTTTCAAAAATGCTGCCTTGGAGGATTCCCGGGCCGGGAAAAACACCCGGGAATCCGGGGAAGAAAACGAAACCTTCAAGGATTATAAAACCTTGAAGGTTTACGCGCGCGTGCGCGCCTTTAGAAGTTCCCGGAATATCCCGGAAAAAGGGGAGAAAAGGGGCAACCTTGAAGGTCTTTAAGACCTTCAAGGTCTAAACCTCCCCAAAGCAGCCTCTGCGGCTTAACCACGAGAAATTTTCATCAAATGCGCAAATCCCCGTAAATTAGGAGAAGCATACCCGCAATAACCGCAAAACCAAGCTGCATGAATAGAAAGCTACTCACCCTGGCCCTACTGGCCCTGCCCTTCCTTGTCCAAGCACAGAACCCGCCACCCAAACGCGAGCTGCGCGGCGCCTGGATCGCCACATTCTCCAATATCGACTGGCCCAGCCGCACCGCGACACCCGCCTCCCAACAGGCGACCCTGCTCACGATCCTCAACCATCACCAGCAGACCGGCATGAACGCCGTCTTCCTCCAAGTCCGCAGCCAGAGCGATGCCCTCTACCCCAGCACCATCGAACCCTGGTCGGCCGACCTCACCGGCACGCAGGGAAGGGCCCCCAGCCCCGCCTGGGATCCCCTGCAATTCGCCATCACCGAAACCCGCCGCCGCGGCATGGAATTCCACGCCTGGCTCAACCCCTACCGGGCCGCTTCCAACAGCAGCTCCATCGCCAATTTCGCTGCAAGCCACGTGACCAAACAACACCCCGAATGGCTCCTCACCGTGGGCACCAACGTCATTCTCAACCCCGGTCTGCCCCAGGTGCGCGACTACATCACCTCCGTGATCGTCGACATCGTGACCCGCTACGATATCGACGGCCTCCATTTCGATGATTACTTCTATCCCAACGGCACCATCAACGACAACGATGCCTTCAACGCCGACCCGCGCGGCTTCACCGTGCGCGCCGACTGGCGCCGCGACAACGTGAACCTCCTCATCAAACGGGTGTACGACACCATCAAGGCCCTCAAGCCCTGGGTGAAGTTCGGCGTTTCCCCTTCCGGCATTTACCGCAACAGCAGCAACCCGGCCATTGGCACGCCCACATCCGGACTCGAACACTATACCACCCTTTATGCCGATACGAAAAAATGGCTGGAGCAGGGATGGATCGACTACCTCGCACCCCAGGTTTACTGGTACATGGGACAGCCCGGCGCCAACTACTCGCTCATCGTTCCCTGGTGGAGCAGCGTAGCCAACGGAAGGCATATCTACATCGGCATGGCAGGCTACAAAGTCAACGACGCCACCCAGGGCGCTCCCTGGACACAGCCATCGATGTTCCCCAACGAAGTGCGGCTCAACCGCCAGCAGGCGAATGTGCAGGGCCAGATCGTCTACAACACCTCCAGCCTCCGGGCCACGACCCGCCTTGGCTTCCGCGATTCGCTGCGATTGTTCTTTTACCAGAAGCCGGCGCTCATCCCCACCATGCCCTGGCGCGATAACACACCGCCCAACGCCGCTTCCGGCCTTACGGCCCAGCGTTATGGCAACGACTCGGTCGTGCTTCGCTGGAGCCTTCCGGCCGCTGCCACAGAACTCGATCAAGTGCGCCGCGTAGTGGTTTATCGATCGGCATCACCGACGATTGACCTGAATGATGCAAATAATATCGTGGCCATCACGGTGAATGATACGACGGCTTTCCGCGATGTTACGATCACTGCCGGTTCAAACTATTTTTATACCGTGACCACGGTCGACCGCTTCTACAACGAGAGCGGCGCTTCCAATGTCGTGGCCGACCTGCCGCCTTCGATCCTTTGCCCGGGTGAGCAGTCGATCGACCTGGATGCCACCTGCGCGATCGCGGTTCCCGACTATACAACGCTTGCCACCACCGCAAACGCCAGCTCCGTGAGCCAGGTGCCGGCACCGGGTACGATGCTCACAGGCAAGGGCATGGAAACGATCACCCTGACGGCCACGAATGCAGTTGGACAAACCGCGAGCTGCACCTTCAGCCTCGCGAAGCAGGATGTAACGCCGCCGGTGATCGCCAATGCCAGCACCGATCCTTCGATCCTCTGGGCGCCGAATCACCGCATGGAAGACGTCACGGTTGCCTATGACGCCAGCGATGCCTGCGGCCCGGTGACCACGAGCCTCTCCGTGAGCAGCAACGAGCGCTCGCGCGGCCTTCCCGACTGGATCGTTATCGATGAACACCACCTGAAGCTGCGCGCCGAACGCAATGGCAACGGCGATGGACGCGTGTATACGATCACGATCCGTGCGGAAGATGCCTCGGGCAATGTCTCCACGCAAACCGTTACCGTGACCGTGCCGCACGACCAGAGCGATATTACCGTCAACAAGCCGTTCGCGCAGGGCGTTGAGGGCTGGAAGGTCGATGTGGCGCCCAACCCAACGAGCAGCGAATTCCGGATCCGGCTTTCGTCGGCCCGGGAAGAAGCCTTCAGCATCACGGTTTATGATGCTGCCGGCCGCCAGGTGGAGCAGCGCCGTGGGCAGGCGGCAGGAACGGTCGTCATCGGCCGCAGCTATCGCAGTGGCGTCTATTATGCCGAGATCCGCCAGGGCGGACAAAGGCAGATCATAAAACTGGTCAAGACCGAGTAGCGGTGCTTGATCATGTGTGTGTGTAAAGAAGTCCCGGCCACCTGGCCGGGATTTTCTTTGGGGGGACCTGCTAGGTTGGGGGGAACCTGCTAGGTCGGGGCCACCTGCTAGGTTGCGGGGGACCTGCTAGGTCGGGGTGAACCTGCTAGGTCGCGGCCAACCTAGCAGGTTCCCGTCGACGAACGCTCTTCGTCGACCGCAGGCAGCTGCCTGTTGGCAAGGCCCCGCACTCCGTCCAATAAGCATTTTTTCCGCCCTCTTTCGATGGAGCTTTATCTCGTTCAACCATCGATAACCGCAAAACCTTCGTTATGAAAAAGCTCGCGATCCTTACCACACTCGTCGCCGCCCTCGCTCTCCAGGGAAATGCTCAGGAAAAAAAATCCGAAACACCCAAAGGCTACTGGGTGGTTCAGGACAATGTACGCGGACCCAGGCAGGCGACGATCATCTACTACAACAACGAACAACAGGTGGTACATCAGGAAGAAGTATCGGGCAAACGCGTTCGCGCCTGGAAAACCCGCATCGCCAAACGCCTGAACACGACACTCCAGGTATCGCTCGACCGCTGGGCAGCCCGCCGGC
>CBHWDR010000061.1:0-10119 GCA_966112575.1 uncultured Chitinophagales bacterium | reverse complement strand
TCAACGGAAGATTTTAAACTCACGCTACGTCGAGCATCATTGCTAATTTTCTCATTTACTAATTTTCGAATTGATGAGCTTTCCCTTCAACGTACGTGTTTACGGTATCCTGGTTACGGAAAACGATGAGGTGCTGGTTTGCGATGAGCTCATCCGGGGGCAGGAAGTGACGAAGTTCCCCGGCGGCGGGCTGGAGTTTGGCGAGGGGACCCGGGATTGCCTGAAGCGGGAATTCCTGGAAGAGATGAACCTGCAGGTGGAAGTGACCGATCACCTGTATACCACCGACTTCTTTGTGCCTTCGGCCTGGAACCCCGCCCACCAAGTGCTGTCGATCTATTACCGGGTGCGGGCGCTGGAGCCCATGCGGGTGCGGCTCAATGAAAAGCCATTTGACTTCGACGAGGAGCAGCTCGGCCGGTTCCGGCAGCATAACGAAACCGAATCCTTCCGGCTCGTACCGCGCACCTCCCTGCGTCCCGAAGATCTTACGCTCCCTATTGACCAGGTCGTGGCCGGGATGATCACCGGTTAACCTGCCGAAGGCGTATTTACAAACACTTCCTCTTCCACTTCCCCCATGGCCGAGCGCCGCATCTTGGTAGCCAGGGGTGTGCCCAGGTAACGCTCGATCCAGTTGTGCACCAGGTAGATCACCGGCGTCAGGACGAGGGCAGCCACAAACTTGTAGATGTAGTTGCCGGTACCGGTCACCAGCACCTGGTGCAGGCTCCAGGGCTCACCCTGGTCGGCGCTGAACCGGCGCCCGACATAAAAAGCGATGAAGAGCACTACGAAGGAGTCGACCAGCTGGGAAACGAGCGTGGAGCCCGTAGCGCGCAGCCAGATCTGCTTCTCCCCCGTCACCCGCTTGATGCGGTGGAATACGAGCACGTCGAGGATCTGACCCACGAGGAAGGCCACCAGGGAGCCGATGATGATCCAGAGTCCCTGTCCGAAGATGCCTGCATAAGCGTTATTGGCATTTTGGATGCCGTGGCCGATGGTGAAGTATTCGGAAGGCTTGAGGCCAATCGCCCCGTTAAACATCACAAACGAGTATGAGATCAGGGCCACGGTGAGCAGGGAGAGGAAGCGCACGCCTTTGGGTCCATAGTACTCATTGATGATATCGGTCATGATGAAGACCACGGGCCAGAGCAGCACGCCGGCCGTGAGGTGGAAGGAAAAGGGAGAGCCGAAGAGGTTGATATTGGCCCGGGGCACCCCGAGCGTGTCTTCGAGGGAGAAGATCTTCACCCCGATGAACTCGGCGATCATGGCGTTGGCCACGAAGAAGCCGGCAAGGATGAGGAAGAGGCGCGTCGATCTGTCTTTAAGCAGGTTTTGGACCATTGAGCAGCAGGATATAAATGAAAAGAAGCACTAAAAATAAGGCGTTGGCGCCGATCAGCCACCGGGGCGTA
Source organism: uncultured Chitinophagales bacterium (assembly GCA_966112575.1). GTDB lineage: Bacteria > Bacteroidota > Bacteroidia > Chitinophagales > Chitinophagaceae > Flavisolibacter. Next base: position 8,692 of record CBHWDR010000061.1, on the reverse strand, counting down.
GCGGCCAGCAGTTTCCGGCCGAAGAGGGCGAGGAAGATGCCCGTAACGTTTACCAGCGGGATCAGCACCATGCCCATCGCGTACCCGATGATAACGATCGTTGCCCGCAATTGTTCATCCCCGGGCCAGTCGAGGAACTGCACGGCCATCGCCAGCAGGAAGCAGAGCCCGCAGATGAAGGCCACACGGGAGAAGAAGTAAAAAGTGCGCATGGGATTAAGCGAATTCGGAAATTAGCTAATTCGAAAATGGGTCCTGCTAAAATAAGGCGCAAATCGGCTGATTGGGCGTTTTGCAAGGACCCTGTTTCCCATTGCCCTCATTACGATCAACAATCTGGTAATACCGTGCGCCTTCCCCCATTGCCGCATCCGCCAATTCTCGAATTCCCCTGAAATGACCTTATTTTGTCGCCATCTAAAACCGGTGTATGAACAAGACCTGGCTCAAGCGCGCATGGCCCCATGCGGTAGCGATCCTTGTATTTCTTTTGGTAGCTGTTTTTTATTGCCGTCCGGTGCTCAGTGGACAGGTGCTCAAGCAGGAGGACATCCAGCAATGGAAGGCCATGTCGAAGAGCCTGTTCGACTATAAGGAGCAGCACGGGCATTTCCCGCTCTGGACCAACTCGATGTTCAGCGGCATGCCGGCTTACCAGATCGCCATGGAGTCGGGCAACAAGGTCTCTCCCGGCATCTTCTATTATGTGCTGACGCTGGGCCTGCCCAAGCCCATCTCTTTCTTCTTTCTCGCCTGCGTGTGCTTCTATATCCTCGCGCAGGTGTTGCGGGTGCGGCCGCTCATTGCCGCCATCGGGGCGCTGGCCTATGCCTATGCCACTTACAACCCCGTGCTCATTGCTACGGGCCATGATACGAAGTTCCAGTCCATCGCCTTCCTGCCGGCCTTCCTGGCCGGCGTGATCCTGGTGTATGAACGAAGATACCTGCTCGGCGCAGCGATGACCGCGCTGTTCACGACCCTGCTTATTTCGATGAACCACATGCAGATCGTGTATTACGCTGTGATCATCGCTGTCTTCCTCACCATCGCCTTCGCGATCCGCTGGATCCGCCGGGGCGAGATCAAACATATGATCACTGCCGGCGCCATCGTGCTCGTTTGCGGCATTCTTGGCGTGCTCACCAACGCGGTGACCATCTTCACCACGCAGGAGGCGGCCCGCACCACCATCCGGGGCGGTTCGGAACTGGGCGATGAGAAATCGGACATCAGCAAGAATGGCCTGAGCAAGGATTACGCGTTCTCTTACAGTATGTATAAGACCGAGCCCTTCGTGATGATGGTGCCGAAGATGTACGGCGGCAGCGACCAGCTGGAAGTGCCGGAAGAAGAATCAAAGCCCCTGCAGGTACTGCAGCAGAATGCGCAGCAGCTCATGGCCTCCGGCAATCCGCAGGAGCAGCAGGCCGCCCAGGCCTTCCTCAACGAAGCCCAACGCAACCTTGGCGCTTACTGGGGCGGAATCGGCGGTACGGCGGGACCTCCCTATGTGGGCGCGATCATCTGCTTCCTGACCCTGATCGGGTTTTTCATTGCCGACAGCAAGCACAAATGGTGGATCCTCGGTTGTTCGATATTCGCCATCCTCATGAGCTGGGGCGGCTACTTCGATGCCTTCAACAGCGTGCTGCTCAAAGTGCTGCCGGGCTATAACAAGTTCCGCGCGCCCAGCGTGACCATCGTGATCCCTACCCTGCTGTTCTGCATGATGGCAACGCTGACGCTGGAAAAGATCCTGCTGTTCGAAGACCGCAATGCACTCTGGGACCGGTACCGTAAAGGCCTGATGCTGGCAGGTGCGGCCTTCGCCGGCGTGCTGCTGGTTTACCTCTCGGCCGACTTCCTCTCCGATGGCGACAAGGCCATGCAGGCGGCTTTCGGACGCGTGGGCGGCAATATCTCCGCGGTAATGGACCAGTTCCTGGACGCAGTGCGCGAACAACGGAAAAGCCTGTTCATGGGCAGTTTCATCCGTTCCCTGCTCTTCGCGGCCCTCGCAGCGGCGGCGATCTGGATGTATATCCGGAAAAATGTTTCCGGTGTGGCCATTACTGCCGTCATCGGCATCGCCGCCTTCATCGATGTGATCGCGATCGACTCGTATTATTTCAACAGTGATAATTTCAAGGACGAGACCGACCTGGCCTTCAACCCCACTCCTGCCGACCTACGCGCGATGAACGATCCTTCCTTCCACCGCGTGTTCGATTTCCGCCGCGGGCTGGGCACCATGACCTATGGCGCACCGACGGCTTATTTCCACAACTCGGTGGGCGGTTATCACCCGGCTAAGCTGAGCATCTACCAGGATCTCATCAGCCGCCAGTTCACCCCCGAGAAAGTCAACCCGCAGCAACTCTTTACCGACCCGGGAAGCATGAAGGTGCTGAATATGCTCAACACGAAATACATCATTTTCGGCGATGAGCGCATGGATACTGCCCTTGTGAATACGGGCAACCTTGGCGCTGCCTGGTTCCCCTCAACCTCACTTGCGAAGAACAATGCCCAGGAGGTGATGGCCGCACTGGATGCCTTTGATCCGCGCACTACAGCAGTGGTCTTCGCTGCCGATGCGCCGAACGTGAGCGTAAACGCCGGCGCTGCTGGCGATACCATCCAGCTGCTGCGGAATGCCAATGATTCCGTGTTCTACCAGTACTCGGCCGCTGCGCCCCGCTTCGCTGTTTTTTCCGAGATCTTCTACCCGGAAGGATGGATCGCCATGGTGGACGGCAAGGAGCTGCCGATCGTGCGTACGAACTATGTGCTGCGCGGCGTGAACCTGCCGGCCGGACAGAACAAGCAGATCCAGTTCGTCTTCCGTCCGAAGTCGTATTACAATGGCGTACAGGTATCGATGATCGCCGGCATTATCGTGCTGCTGATCATCCTTGCCGTTCCGGTGTGGTGGTTCCGTAACCGTTCGAAAGCGCCTGCAAACGCGGATGTAAACCGGAAAGCCTGATGCCGCGCGTACTGGGATTGGTGTCCTTCCGCATCTTTCCGACCTACATGGGCGGGCAGAAGGGCGTGGCCCTGTTTTACCGGTACCTGAAGCAGCATGTGGAAGTGGTGCTGGCCTTGTCGCGCGACAACCAGCCCACAACGGAGTTCGAAACCCTGCCGGTTTTGTATCCGAACCGGAAGATCTACCGCAACTTCTCGGTGATTGGAAAGCTGAAGCAGCTGATCCGGGAACGTAAGGTAGACCTGCTCATCGCCGAACATTCCTATGCGGGCTGGATCGCCAACCTGACCGGCAAGCCTTTCATCCTGCATTCGCACAATATCGAAAGCCAGCGTTTCCGGCAGATGCACAAGCGCTGGTGGCCGCTTTACTATCGCTACGAGGGATGGATCCATCGCCGGTCGGTGCATAATTTCTTCATCAGCCAGGAAGATCTGGATTTCGCGGTCCGGACCTTCCGGCTGGAGCCGGGCCGATGCTCCGTGGTCACCTATGGCGTGGAAGAGCGAAAGCTGTTTGCCGACCGGGCAAGGTTAAGAAGAGAGCTGGGCCTGCCCGGCGACCGGAAGATCCTTTTTTTCAACGGTACTCTGGATTACGAACCAAATCATGAAGCAGTGGCGCTGATCATCGATGAGCTCCTGCCCCGCCTCCGGCAAACAGGGATCCCTTTTTTCATCGTCATTACGGGCAACCGGGCGCCCCGGGAGCTGGCGGAAAAGATGCTGGCCTGTCCGAACCTGGATTTTGCCGGTTATGTGCCGGATGTGGACCAGTACTACCAGGCGGCCGACCTGTTCATCAACCCGGTGGCCAACGATACCGGGGTGAAGACCAAGCTGATCGAAGCCCTGGCTAACCACTGCCGCTCGGTATCCACCGCTTCGGGTGCCGCGGGCATTCCGCCTTCGCTTTGCGGCGACCAGTTGCGCGTGGTTGAAGAAGGAAACTGGACGAAATTTGTGGCCACCTGCGCATCGGCCCTGGGAGAGCCTTCGGGAACTACCCCAACGGAATTTTTCGAGCACTATCTCTGGCCGAATATCGCCAGGCGGGCCGCGGCCATCATTCAACGATCGATCCCATCATGAGCCAACCGAAGATCTCCGTCGTCATCTGTTCCTACAACCGCGCCGATTACATCGTTGGCGCCGTGGAAAGCCTGTATCTCCAGACGCTCGAACACGATGCGTTTGAAGTATTCGTGGTTGACAACAACAGCATTGACAATACCGGGGAGCTGGTGCAGGATTTCATCGGCAAGCATCCCGGCTTCCACCTGCATTACCTGACCGAGTCGCGCCAGGGCGCTTCCTTCGCCCGGAATACGGGCGCCGCTTTCGCGAAAGCCCCGCTCCTCTGTTTCATGGACGATGATGCCATCGCCGAAAAGCATTACCTGGAGCGGATCCTGGCCTTCTTCGAGCTCCATCCCGGATCGGCCGGCATGGGGGGGCGCATCATTCCGAAATACATCCCGGAGGAGCCCCGTTGGATGTCGCATTTCGTGTCTTCACTCGTCGGCAATTTTGATTACAGCCCGGAGCTGACCCCCTTCAAGGAGGGCAAGTATCCCCTGGAATCGAACATGATCGTGCGCAAGGAAGATTTTGACGCGATCGGCGGCTTCAATACCGACCTGCCGGGTGTCAAGGGCACCTTGCGCATCGGCGGTGAGGGCAAGGACTTCTTCCTGCGGCTGCAGGGCCGCGGCAAAACGATCTGGTACGATCCGACGGTGATCGTGGAGCATGTGGTGGAAGTGAAAAAGCTGACACCGCACTATATGTACCGCGTGGCCTCGGGCATCGGCCGCGGGGAGCGGGTACGCACCAAAGCGATCGGCAACTGGACCTTTGTGAAAAAGATCCTCGAATACGGGTATAAGCTGGCTGGATCGGTGGTGCTTGGGCTTATTTATGCCCTCAAAGGCAAGCCAGCCCAGAGCTGGCCCGTGATCCGCTTCCGGGTAGATGCGTTAAAGGGGTTGCTGGGGTATTAGTTTATTAAGTAGGCAGGCAACTCCGCCTATTCAATATATTTACATATTTTAGAAATCAAAACTTAGCCTAATGACCAAAATGCTCTTTTTCATCGGAACCGCACTTCTCATCGGAACATCATGTAACAAAAATAATGACAGTGAACCAGGCACTCCTACTACCCAGGCAAGAACAAAAACTGAAATTCTCACCTACAAGCCTTGGATGATGCAAGAGGAATACGATTTGGAAAATAATGTCCTAAACAAATATGAGCGAGGTGCTTCAGGTAATACGGTGAACTACGATAACGAATTGCTCACGTTTGCAAACGGGGGCTCAGGCTCCTTCAAAGATATTCAAGGTAATACCTACCCAATCAGCTGGAGCTTCCAGAACTCGGAGCAGACGAAGATGATGGTTACCATTCAATTCCCGGGTGGCAACGTGCCACTTAATTACAATATGGTTCAGTTATCTGACAGCAGCTTTTCGATGACCTTCAACAGAGTCAACCCACTTAGCGGCATAACGGTCCTGGTTGTTGCCAAGCGTGTATGGAAGCCCTGACACTTGCAAACTAATTGTAAACGGCCCTTTGAGGCCGTTTTTTTTTATGGAAACATCTTGAAGAAATGAGGATGTCCAGACAAGATTACCGGCGTCTTTAACCAGAGCCGGGCCAAATTTTTTGTAAAAGACCAGGCTTTAGGAAAATGACTGAATGGATTACGCAAGGTAACGAGCCGATGAAAAAAGCCAGCAGGATAAAAAAGCAACATGCCCCAGGTGTAATTCATTAGCAAGAGGAGAAACCAGAATATACCGTATTGTTTGCGCACCCGAAGATGGTTGGAAACCATCAGTTGCAAGCCCTTACGGTCATACAGGTTGTAATACCCTTTTTCAGGTGCCTCAGCAGCTTTATTGATTGTTGCCCCCTCAAGATGGATGATTCGAAGATCGCCGAAAATACAAAGCCTGCCAATTTTCCGAAGGCGGCTGCACCACTCAACCTCCTCAGCATATAGAAAGAAATCCTCATCCATCATTCCTGCTGCCTCGATGGCATGACGCTTGACCATAAGAAAGGCCCCACTGATCCAATCTACCTCTTCGTTGCCTCTTGCCACTGTGACATTAGGCACCGGGGTCTTTACCCGGTAAGCGAGCCACCTCACAAAGTCACCCCAGTATGGAATGGGCAGTATGTGGTTCAGCCCCCCCTTTACAAAAAAACTACCCGAGATCTGCGGGGTACAGTCGGCATTCAACTGCTGAACGCCTGCGCCTACAAATTCGCTCATTTTTAAGAGACGGTCGCAACGGGTTATCGAATCGTCCAACGACAAAGTATCAGGGTTGAGCAGTAGTATCTGCTCCCCCCGGGCTACCTCCATTCCTGCATTATTGGCTCGCGCAAACCCGGCATTTCCGGACATATGGATCAAGAGCAAGTAGGGATACAACCGCTTTAAGTCGTCCAGATTAGGGTCATTGGAACAATTATCCACCACAATCACCTCTTTTTCAAGGCCCGGATTGAATTCTTCCAGGGTCCGAAGACTATCGGCGATCAGATGGGCAGACTGATAATTGACGATGATAATCGAGAGCATTGCCGGAGCGGTTCAGTTTTCAACAGTCGAAAATATGCCTATAGATTCGTTATTTCGCGCCATGCCCGTAAAAAGTCCCGTCACTTATTCTACGCACACCCGGATGGTCGAAAAATTTCGTACCGAACCTATTATTTGCGCTTATGACGAAGTTGGGATCGATGTCAGGCGGTTTTTCGTGGCCTTGGAGGACATTGAATTACATGAATGCCTCGACACTGGATACCGTTTTTTTCTTCCTGAGGCCATATTCGGAGACGATGCTTTCTACCAGGACCTGTACCAAAAACTGGCGAACTATTATTTCGTCAATCGTTGGGAACACCAGAAAGTTCGCACCATCATTCAACCAGGCAGTACACTTCTGGAGGTCGGCTGTGGTGACGGATACTTCCTGCAATCCATTAAAGATGTTTGTTCGAAAACAAAAGGCCTGGAGCTCAACTCCATAGCCATAAAGGTGGCAAGGGCCAAGGGGCTTGAGGTAGAACCTACTACGATTCAGGATTTTGCCGACCAGGCAAATGAACGATTCGACGTTGTATGCTGCTTTCAGGTTCTGGAACATATTTTCGATATTCGATCCTTTTTACTTGCGATGCGAACATGCCTGAAACCCGGAGGATTAATGATCGTAGCAGTTCCCAATAATAACCCCTACATCTTTCGGTATTACCGTGAGTATTTCCTGAATTTGCCTCCACATCATGCCGGCTTTTGGGACCGTAGGTCACTGCAGAATCTGTCAGCTGAATTTAATCTGATGGCACCAAGGATTTTGTTTGAACCCCTGATTGAAGTTAAATGGTGGTACCAGGCGCACGTCAGGCATTATGGGAAAACCAGTAAATTGACCAGCCTGGCAATGAAACTCATTCCCAGACAGATTTACAAGCCGATTTTACGGGCGTTGAAGCATAAAATCCAGGGCAAAACCATTATGGCCGTTTACAAGGCCCCTACATCCAACAAGTCTTAATCGATCTTTATGGCTACTATCACGTCGGATTTTCGTCCTTCAATCACGCAGCCTCACCATTTAATCAGGACGAGGTTATTGGATAAGATCGCTGAATTAGCGCCGAGACTCACCGGACGCATGATGGATTTCGGCTGCGGCAAGAAGCCATATCGTTCACTATTCAATGTTTCGGAATATACGGGAGTCGATTTTGAAAATCCTGGCCACCCGCATTTAAATGAGGCGATCGACGTTTTCTACGATGGGAAGACCGTTCCATTCGGGGATGATCAATTTGACTCAATTTTCGCCTCTGAGGTCTTTGAACATATCTTTAATCTGCCCGATATCATCAAGGAACTGAACAGGGTATTGAAAATAGACGGACTAATCCTTATAACTTGCCCCTTCTCTTTTTGTGAGCACGAACAACCCAACGACTTCGCCAGGTATTCATCATTTGCAATCCGGTATCTTTTTGAGCAGAACGGATTCCAAATCGAGGAACAGCACAAGACAGGCAACAGCGTCGAAGCCATCGCCCAGCTTCGCCTGATGTACCTTCATCAACACATCTACCCTAAATTGAAAGGCATACCTGTACTGCGGTCGATTTTTAGATTAATGTTTTATAAAACCATTAAATTGAGCACTAAGTTACAATCGATGTTATTTCCAGCAGGAATGGACCTGTACATGAATAACGTGATCCTTTGCCGTAAAATCAGTTCGCTGACATGACAATCATAGTCATATCGATGATCCGGGATCCCTGGGGCGGTTCTGAAGAACTATGGTACCAGATGGCAATGGAAGCTCTAAATCAGGGGCATCAGGTAATTCACCTCGGATATGAGCATCCGACCATCCACCCGAAGATGAGGTCCCTGATCTCAAAAGGAATGAAGCGTCTTCCTCGACCAGGCTACATTCGTCCCGATTCTACGGGATTTGGTAGATTGACCCAATTGGGCTGCAACTACCTGAGAAAGCGGATCCATGATCCTATCGCCCGAATCTTCAGGCTCAAACCGGACGTGATCCTTTACAATGGTACCTGCTATTCTATAGCACATGAGTCAGCACTGCTCCGGCAATTACGGGCCCATCCTGAATTCCAACGCTTTCACCTGCT
>CBHWDR010000060.1:0-10126 GCA_966112575.1 uncultured Chitinophagales bacterium | reverse complement strand
CATGGAGGCGGCCAGCGAGCGCATGCGCAAACTCATCGATGACCTTCTTGCCTACTCGCGCGTAAGCTTTAAGCCCGATGCTTTTGAGCCGGTGGACCTGAACCTGGTGGTGCAGCAGGTGATGCAGGACCTGGAAGCCAACATTACGAAGACCGGGGCACAGATCCGGATAGACCCCCTACCGCAGATCCCGGGTGATGAACCGCAGCTCCGGCAGCTTTTTCAGAACCTCCTGGGCAATGCCCTGAAATACCACAATCCCGGATCCGTGCCCGAGATCGCGGTCCGTTGCCGGGTACTCAACAGTGCGGAGCAAACGATCACCAACCTGCCTGAAGGCAAGGCGGGGCGCTATCATATGATCGAAGTGGTGGACAATGGCATCGGCTTCGAGCAGGAACATGCGGCGAAGATCTTCCAGGTCTTCCATCGCCTCCACGGCCGAAGTGAATATGAAGGCACGGGTGTGGGACTGGCCATCGTACAGAAAGTGGTGAGCAACCACGGCGGCACCATTGTAGCGGAAAGCACGCCGGGAGAAGGCGCGACGTTTCGGATGCTGTTTCCAGCGAGGAAAGAAATATTGAATAAGGAATATAGAATATTGAGGTGGGACGAACGCCACCTCTACACCTGCCGGCAGGCAGGTTCCTTATTCAATATTCTTTATTCAATATTCCTTGTTCTTTACTCGATATTTTCCAAGGCTTCGTGTCACGCCCAGCTCGAGGCCGCGCAGCTCGGCGAGGCCGCGGAGGCGGCCGATCGCGCTGTAGCCCGGGTAGGTCTTCTTCTTCAGGTCATCGAGCATCTGGTGGCCATGGTCGGGACGCATTGGAATATCGACACCGCGGCGGCGCATGACCAGGACCAGCTCCTTCATCACTTCATACATATCGGTATCGCCGGCGAGGTGGTCGGCCTCGTAGAAATTGCCTTCTTCATCGCGCTTCGTATTGCGAAGGTGGAGGAAATGAATATGATCGCCGAAGCGGCGGATCATGCCGAAGATATCGTTGTCGGCGCGGGCGCCAAAAGAGCCGGTGCAGAAACAAAGCCCGTTGGCCGGCGAGGGCGCAGCCTCAAGCAATTCCGCTGCATCCTGTTCCGTTGAAACAATGCGCGGCAGGCCGAGGATGGGATAAGGCGGATCGTCGGGATGGATGGCCAGCTTCAACCCCACCTCTTCCGCTACCGGTACCACCTGCTGCAGAAAATAGAACAGGTGCTGCTTCAGGCGCTGCGCATCGATGTGGGCATATTCCCTGAGGGCATTGAGGATCTCCTCTTCGGTGAAGCGCTCCTCCGAGCCGGGAAGCCCCAGCAGGGCATTGCGGTAGAGAATATCCTTTTCTTCGCGGCTCATTTCTGCGAAGCGCGCCTTCGCTTTCTCGATCTGCGCTTCGGTATAATCGGCTTCTGCGCCGGGGCGCTTTAGAAGGAAGAGGTCGAAGGCTACAAAGGCCGCATGCTCGAAAAACAAGGCACGGCTGCGGTCGGGCATCTCGTAGTTGATGTCGGTACGCATCCAGTCGAGGATGGGCATGAAGTTGTAGGTGACCACCTTCAATCCGCAGGCGGCAACATTGCGAAGCGAGATCTTGTAATTCTCAATATGCTGGAGGTAGTTGTCCTTCTGCTTCTTGATCGACTCACTCACAGGCAGGCTTTCGATTACGGTCCAGGTGAGCCCGGCTTCTTCGATCATGGCCTTCCGGCCTTCGATCTCTTCAACCGTCCAGACTTCCCCCACCGGGATGTGGTGCAGGGCGGTGACCACGCCGGTGCAACCGGCCTGACGAATATCCCAAAGGTTTACGGGATCATTGGGTCCGAACCAGCGCATTGTTTGTTCCAGTGCCATCGTTTTCAAATTTAAAAAACAGGCCCGTTGCGGGGCCTGCTCGTTTTGGTTGCGAACCGCCGCGGGCGGTATCTCGCAATATGCTTTCGTTTGCCCGAAAAACTGTCCTGCACCTAGTCGACTCGCAGCTTCACCGATTGGGTGCGGTCGGAGGCGCCTCCTACCATAAGGGTGAAATCGCCGGGCTCCACCACCCATTTCATATCCTTATTCAGAAAGGAGAGCAGCTCGGGTGTGATCGTGAAGCGGACGGTCTGCGCCTGCCCCGGGTCGAGCCAGACTTTCTGGAATCCTTTGAGCTCCATCACCGGCCGGGGTACCGAGGCATACTCATCGCGGATGTAGAGCTGAACGGTTTCCGCACCCCGGCGGCTGCCGGTATTCTTTACTTCCACGGTCAGGGTCACCGTTCCCTTTTTGGTTGTCGAAGCCGCACTGATCTGCGGCGAACCGTAGCTGAACTGTGTATAGCTCAGCCCGTGTCCGAAAGCAAAGAGTGGCTTTATGTCAAAACCGAGATTGTAACCGCGCCGGGCCGAAGGCTTGTAGTTGTAATAGGCCGGGATCTGTCCCACCGAGCGCGGGAAGGTGATGGGAAGCTTGCCGCTGGGGTTGACGTCGCCGAAGAGCGCGTCCACCATGGCATAACCGCCTTCCTGACCGAGGTACCAGCATTGCATCACCGCCGGAACAGATTCCACCAGCTTACCGATGCTCAGGGGCGGGCCGCTGTTGACGAAGGCGCAGGTTGGCTTGCCAAGGGCGTTGATCGCCTTCACCAGTTCTTCCTGACCGTTGAGGAGCTCGAGCGTGGGCAGGTCGCCCAGATGGTTGGCGGCCCAGCCTTCGCGGCTGGTGCTTTCGCTGCCCCCCACGAAGAGCACGACCACATCTGCCTGCTTCGCCACCTCCACCGCTTCCGCTATGCGGGCATCGTTATCGGCGCGCGCCACCAGGTTGATGGTATCGGCGAACCAGTTGTTCTTATCGGTGATACGCACGCCTTCGGCATAGAGTACGCGCATGTTGCTGCCATATTTCTCGCGCAGGGCCTGCAGGGGCGAGATGCACTGGCGGGGCCGGCTCGAATAGCCGCCGAGGAGGCATTTATCGGCATTGGGCCCGATGAAGGCGATGGTTTTTACTTTGTTCTTGTCAAGCGGAAGAAAACTGTTCTCGTTCTTCAGCAGCACCATGGCTTCGGTGGCGGCCTTGTAGGCCGTTGCACGCTTTTCCGGAGCGCCAACGATCGCCTCCACTTGCGCTACATCCACATAAGGATCGTCGAAAAGCCCAAGGCGGAACTTGGCGATGAGGATGCGCGTCACGGCTTCGTCGAGTTCTTTTGCCGTGATGCGGCCTGCGGCAACCGCGGCTTTCAGGTTCCTGAAGCCTCCGGGATCTGGCGTTTCCAGGTCTACGCCCGCCTTGAAGGCCAGGATGCCCGCCTCGTCTACCGATGGCGTCACCTTATGCAGGGTACTGACATCATTCACCGCGAAATAATCGGATACGAGCACGCCTTTGAAGCCCCACTCCTTCCGCAGAATGTCCTTCAGGAGGTAGGCATTGATGTGCGCGGGCAATCCCCAGATCTCGTTGTAAGTAGCCATGATGTTCAGCGGCTTCGCTTCCTTCACCAGCACTTCGAAGGGCTTGAGGAAAACCTCTCTGGCCGTGCGCTCATCGATATTGCTGGGCGATACGTTCACCCCGCCTTCGCTCTGCCCGTGGATGCCGAAGTGCTTGAGCGTGGTACCAACCTTATTCTTCCCGAGGTAGACGCCTTCCCCCTGGTAGGCCTTCACCTGGGCAACGGCGAGGCGCGAGATGAGATAGGGATCCTCCCCCATCGTCTCCTCGGTGCGGCCCCAGCGCGGATCGCGCACCACGTCCACCACGGGCGCGAGTACATGCTGCCCGCCGCGGGCGCGTACTTCCTGCGCCACCTGGCTATAGATCTCGGTCATCAGGCCTTCATTCCAGGTGGAGGCAAGGCCGATGGGGATCGGGTAATTGGTCGCATCCTGGGTCTGCTGGCCATGCAGCGACTCTTCGTGCACCATAACGGGGATGCCCAGGCGGGTGTTCTCCACGAAATGGCGCTGGATCCTGTTGTATAGTTCAGCGGCCTGTTTCGGGTGATAACCCAGGGAGTTGGGACCGGCATTCTCATTAAGGCGGGCCAGCTCGCCCATGCCATACTTCAGGGCCTCCTTCGCCTTCGCCGGGTCGAAGTCGCCTTTCGCATCGAGGATGGTCGACTTCTGGATCCAGAGGCACTGGGTCTGGGCTACTTTCTCATCGAGCGTCATGCGGCCAAGGAGGTCCCTGGCCCTTACTTCAGGCGAGAGGCTTTTGTTCCTGTACGCAGGTTGCTGGGCAGAGGAGACATGTGCACATAGCAAGCCCAGGACCACCATTCCGGTAGCAATCGCATTCCGTTTCATATCGTTGTATTGAGGGTCTGTTACCAGTAGATCGTATACAGCGCCACCAGGATACCGCAGACGAGCAGGGAGCCGACCGCGAATCCCGGTGTCATCCGGAACATTTTCGGATCCACATCCAGGCCCTTCGGCTGAATACCCCGTTTGTTATCGACCATTGAAATGATATACATGCCGATGAGGCAGAGCACGAACACGATCCCCATCCGGTCGAGGAAAGGGATCTCATAAACGCCCTCTGCATTGGCCTTCGAAAACCCGCTCGACGCCAGTCCGCTGAGGTCCGCGAACTTGGGCAGGAACTTCAGGAAAACCGAAAACAGGAAGCCGCCGATGGTGGCGAACAGCGCTGCATTGGAAGTGGTCTTTTTCCAGAAGAAGCCAAGGATGAACATGGCGAAGATGCCGGGCGAAACGAAGCCGGTATATTCCTGGATGAATTCAAACCCGCCTTTCTTGTCGATACCGAGGAAAGGCGAGATCAGTACCGCGATGGCCATGGCCACGAGGATGGCCATCCGGCCGGTTTTCACCAGGTCGCGCTCCGATGCCTGCGGGCGGATCTTCTTCTGGTAGATATCGAGTGTGAAGATGGTCGCGATCGAGTTGATCTTGCCGGCGAGCGAAGCCACGATAGCGGCCGTGAGTGCTGCCACCGCCAGTCCTTTCAGGCCGGGACCGAGCAGGTTCAGAAGCACGGGATAGGCTTTATCCTGCACCATCTGGTCGGCCACCCCGATCGAGCTTTGCATATTGGTTTCGCCTACCGACACCCCCTCTTTATACAGGAGGTAAGCGGCGATACCCGGGAGTACCACGATCACCGGCATCAGGAGCTTGAGAAAGGCCGCGAAGAGAATGCCGCTGCGGGCGGTCTTCAGGTCGGCGCCCAGCGCCCGCTGCGTGATGTACTGGTTACAACCCCAGTAGTTCAGATTCACGATCCACATACCACCCAGCAGCACGGTCATGCCGGGCAGGCTCGGGTAGTTGGGATTATCGCGGTTCAGGATCATATGGAAATGGTCCTGCGCTTTGGATTGCAGGATCTGGAAGCCGTTCCAGGCGCCGCTGGACCCGAAATGCTCGGCCACCAGCGTCAGTGCGAGGTAAGTAGTGGCGAGCCCCCCCACGATGAGAAAGAAGACCTGGATCACATCGGTGTAGCCGATCACCTTCATGCCGCCGAGGGCGATGAAGATCGCGCTGATCGCCAGCACGGCCATGATCACAAAGAAGTAGACGCTGTTCGGTTCCACGCCCACGATGCTGCTCAGGGCCAGGGCGCCGAGGAAAAGGATCGAGGTGAGGTTCACCACCACGTAGAGCAAGAGCCAGAACACGGCCATGATCATGGCCACGGTACCGTTGTAGCGCTGGTGCAGGAACTGCGGCATGGTGTAGATCTTGTTCTTCAGGTAAACGGGAATGAAGAACAGGGCAACGATGATCAGCGTGGCGGCCGCCATCCATTCGTAGGTGGAGATGGCCAGTCCCATGAGGAAGCCATTGCCGCTCATACCAATGAACTGCTCGGCAGAGATGTTGGATGCGATCAGCGAAGCGCCGATCGCCCACCAGGTCAGCGAGCCCTCGGCGAGGAAGTAATCATGCGAGGCGGATACGGTTGCTTTTTTCTTTCTCCGGTAAACCCAATAGCCATAGGTGGCTACGATCACGAAGTACAGGACAAAAACGATGATGTCTTTGGTGTCGAGACGGTGCATGCAAGTCGTTTGAGGTTAAATGTAGCGATTGATGATATTTTCCAGCCATTCCTGCCGACCGCTGCGCACCTCGGGTTCTCCATTCTGGATAGCAAACGATCGAAGGTCCTCCAAACTTAATTGCCCGTTTTCGAATGCCTGTCCTGCACCGTTGTCGAACGAGGCATAGCGTTCTTTCCGGAACTTCCGGTAGTCCGATCGCTCCAGGATCCGGTCTGCCGTTACCAGTGCGCGGGCAAAGGCGTCCATGCCGCCGATGTGTGCGTGGAACAGGTCTTCGGTATCCGTAGAGTTGCGGCGGATCTTGGCGTCGAAGTTGACGCCACCGCCCTGGAAGCCGCCGGACTCCAGGATCACGAGCAGGGCTTCCGTGAGTTCGTTGATATTGTTCGGGAACTGGTCGGTATCCCAGCCGTTCTGGTAATCGCCGCGGTTGGCATCCATCGACCCGAGCATACCTGCATCGGCAGCCACCTGCAGTTCATGGGTGAAGGTATGTCCGGCGAGGGTGGCATGGTTCACTTCGATATTCAGCTTGAAGTCCTGATCCAGGCCATGTTCGCGCAGGAAACCGATCACGGTCTCACAGTCGAAATCATACTGGTGCTTGGAGGGCTCGGCCGGCTTGGGCTCGATGAAGAACGTGCCTTTGAAGCCATTCGCCCGGGCATAGTCCTTCGCCATGTGCAGGAAGCGGGCCATATGCTCTTTCTCGCGCTTCATGTTGGTGTTGAGCAGGGACATGTAGCCTTCGCGTCCGCCCCAGAATACATAATTCTCGCCACCCAGCTCGATCGTAGCGTCGAGCGCCGCCTTCACCTGGGCGCCGGCATGTGCCACCACCTGGAAGTCGGGGTTGGTCGCCGCTCCGTTCATATAGCGCTTGTGCGAGAACAGGTTGGCCGTGCCCCAGAGCAGCTTCACCCCGCTCTCCTGCTGCTTCTGCTTCGCATAGGCCACAAGGGTCTGCAGGCGGCGCTCGTTCTCTGCGATATCATCGGTATAGTCCACCACATCCACGTCATGGAAGCAGTAATACGGGATGCGCATCTTGGTGATGAATTCGAAGGCGGCGTCCATCTTCGCATAGGCGCGCCCGATCGGGTCGCCGGAAGCATCCCAGGGGAAGACATGCGTGGGCCCGCCAAATGGATCCGAGCCATTGCCGTTGAACGAATGCCAGTAGGCCGATGCAAAGCGAAAATGCTCTTTCATCGTTTTGCCGGCTACTACTTTGTTCTCGTCATACCAGCGAAAGGCGAAGGGGTTGTCGGTCTCGGGACCTTCGAACTGGATCTGCGGGATGTTTTTGAAATAGGTTGGGGTCTTTAGGGTTACTGTCATTGGAAAATATGATTTGTACCGATGGTTGAATGAATGGAAGGTTCGAGTGGGAGCATGCGTTGTTCGAGCAGGGCTTTCCACTCTTCGTAGGCAGGATCGTAATGATTCAGCGGCTCGATCCGCCGGAGCGGCTTGCGGGCAGCGAAGGCATCGTTGGCATCGGCGAAAAAACCGGCACCTACCCCGGCCCCGAGCGCGGCCCCTATCGAGCCGTCGGTCTGGTAGAGCTCCACGGGCACGCCCGTGGCATCCACGAACGCCTGGGAAAACACATCGCTGAGGAACATGTTAGCCTTGCCGGCGCGGATCACTGAGGGATCCATGCCGTTCTCCCGCATGATGTCGAGTCCATAGCGAAAGGCGAAGGCCACGCCTTCCTGTGCTGCGCGCACGAGGTGAGCGGCTCCGTGCAGGTTGAAGTCGAGGCCGTGCAGGTGCGCGCCTACCGTTTGATTACCCAGCATGCGTTCGGCGCCATTGCCGAAGGGAAGAAAGCGAAGCCCCTCGGCACCGGGTGCTACCCGCTGCGCATCGAGGTTGAGGCTTTCATAGCTGTGCTGCGCACCCACCAGGTTGCGTACCCAGCGATTGGCGATGCCGGCGCCGTTGATGCAGAGCAACACGCCCATCCTCGTCTGCCCGGCAGTATGGTTGACATGCGCAAAGGAATTGATCCTTGATTGCGGGTCGTAGGTAAGCGCTTCGCTCACCCCGTAGATCACGCCCGAAGTGCCGGCCGTAGCCGCCACTTCGCCGGGATGCAGCACGTTGAGCGAAAACGCATTGTTGGGCTGGTCGCCGGCTTTATAGGTCACGGGTATGCCGGCGCGGAGTGAGAGCCGCGAGGCAACCGCTTCCTTCAGCTGCCCGTGCGTGCCGAACAGGGGCGCGACAACCGGGAAAAGCGTGGAAGAAAAATCGAAATAATGAAGTACATCCGGGGAGAGCTCGCCGGAAGCGAAATCCCAGAAGAGGCCTTCAGAAAGCGCCGGTATGGTGGTCGTAGTTTCACCGGTGAGCTTCATGGCAATGAAATCGCCGGGAAGAAGGACCTGGTGAATACGCGCATAGACTTCGGGCTCATTGGCCTTCACCCAGGCGAGCTTGCTTGCGGTGAAGTTGCCGGGCGAATTAAGCAGGCGCTGAAGGCAGCGTTCGCCCCCAATGGCTGCCTGTGCATACTCGCCGATCTCCACGGCGCGCGAATCGCACCAGATGATGGCGTTGCGCAGTACCTTCTGCTCGCGGTCCACCAGCACCAGGCCATGCATCTGGTAGGCGATACCGATAGCGCCAATGGCCCCGGGATCATAGCTGCCGGAGGCATGGCATTTGAGGATGGCCTGCTTCACCTGCTCCCACCAGTTGTCGGGGCTTTGCTCTGCCCACCCGGGACGCAGGGCGATGATCTCGCTCTCCGCTTCCGGGTAGGAAGCCGATGCCAGGCACTGGTGCGTGGCACCGTCCACCACCGACACTTTTACCGAAGAAGTTCCCAGATCGATACCAAGAAGTAACATGCGCAATAAAATCGTTTAAAATTACCTGCTTCCTGCTGATCCTCCCGGGCAATCTC
The DNA here is from genome assembly GCA_966112575.1 of uncultured Chitinophagales bacterium. Taxonomy (GTDB): domain Bacteria; phylum Bacteroidota; class Bacteroidia; order Chitinophagales; family Chitinophagaceae; genus Flavisolibacter. Next base: position 1,165 of record CBHWDR010000060.1, on the reverse strand, counting down.
CGTCATCGTTTGCGGAGTGAAAAAAGAGGAAGGATGAAGAATCATCCCTCCGGCTAACGATTGCTTACATGAGAATCATTGCGAAAGCTTGTTGGGCGTCTATTTTCCCTGCAAAGCCTGTGCAAAAGCGGCATAGGCAGGTTTGCGCTGATAGTTGTCGTTGTACAGGAGCGGGAATTCCTTACCGTTATTGTACAACCAACTGTATTTGTCGTTGATGCCCCATACGGTGATGCCGGCACGCTGTGCGGCAGGCACATATTTCATGTAGGAAGCAACCACATACTTCACCATGGCGGCCTGGTAGCCGAGCAGTTCAGGTGAAGGTTTAGCGGCAGCGCTGGTCATCACGGTCTTCACATCCAGCTCCGAGATCCGGACCTTCAGGCCGGTAGCGGCCAGCTTCTGGAACATCTGGTCGATGCCCGGGTAGGGCGTATTCCAGGCGATGTGCATCTGGGTGCCGATGCCGTCGATCTTGGCACCGCGCCCCTTCAGCTCCGCCACCATGGCGATGAGCGAGTCGAGCTTGCGCGGGCTGGTTTCCAGGTTGTAGTCATTGATGAAGAGTATGGCCGTAGGATCGGCAGCTGCCGCATACTGGAAGGCCTTCAGCGCATAGTCGCGACCGAGGTAGTTCGACCACACGAGCACATCGCTGGCGGTGGTGGGCGTATTGTTATTGTTGCGCAGGTTGCCGTCATCGGTGAACAACTCGTTCACCACGTCCCACTGCTTCACCTTGTTCTTGTAGCGGTTCACAGTAGCGGTGATGAATTGTTTCATCGCGGTGTCCAGCTTCACGGCGATCTGTCCGCCATTGGGCGCGGTCACCACCGCCTTGAACGAAGCATCATCGATTAAGTAGGTGTTCGCAGCCTGGCCCATATCGAAGAGGAAGCGGGTCTGTGCGCTGTTGGCCGTGATCGTCCAGCTCACCTGCGACCAGGCAGTGCCGATCGTCTGGTCGCCCTGGTACTGCGCATTGCCCCCGCTCCCGTCTGCGGTGGACAGGCGGATCGACCCGCCCGCGGTTGCGGCTTTTACCCAGTAGCTGATCGTATACTGCGTATTCGGCGTTGTGTTCACCAGCGGGCTCGCCACTTGCACACGCCACTGGTTACCGGGATAGGCGGTCGGGTTTACCACTTTCATCGACCCGGTG
>CBHWDR010000059.1:0-10148 GCA_966112575.1 uncultured Chitinophagales bacterium | reverse complement strand
TAGTAGCGGGCAAGGAATGAGGGAGGTTTAAGATTTCTGGATTTCCGGATTGCGTGATTTTGAGAATGCGATCAAAAACTCACAAAATCTCCAAATCACAAAATCCCAAAATCAGCCATCGGCGATCTACACATCAGAGATTTTAGAAAGGGTTGACAGGTAGCAACGTCCTCATTTGTTACCTTCAACCCTTTCTAATTTTAACCCAGAAGAGAACCGAATATGCACAAACGAACCTTGCTCGTCTTGTTTTCGCTTTCCTCGCTTTTTGCTTTTGCCCAGCCCGACCGCTGGCAGCAGCGGGTGAAGTACACCATGAATATCGACATGGATGTAACCACGAACCGGTATGCCGGCAAGCAGAAGCTGGAGTATACCAATAATTCTCCCGACACCCTGCGCCGTGTTTTCTATCACCTCTACTGGAACGCCTTCCAGCCCAACTCGATGATGGACGTGCGCAGCCGCCGCCAGGGCACGATCATCGCCCGCCGCGACCGTGCCGGCAACGACATCCCCGACTGGGATGCCCGGGTGATGGACCGCATCGTGAACCTCAAGCCCGAGGAGATCGGCTATGAGCAGGTTTCCTCCGTGAAGATGAATGGCCGCGCGCAGAAGACGAAACTGCACGAGACCATCCTGGAGGTGCAATTGGACAAGCCCATCCTGCCGAAATCGAAAGCCACCTTCGAACTCGAGTGGACGGCCCAGGTGCCTCTGCAGGTCCGCCGCAGCGGCCGCGACAACCCCGAGACCGGTGTGCGCTTCACCATGACCCAGTGGTATCCCAAGATGGCGGAATACGATTACGAAGGCTGGCATCCCACGCCCTACATAGCCCGCGAGTTCTACGGCGTCTGGGGCGACTACGACGTGACCATCAACATCGATATGAATTATGTGCTCGGCGGCTCAGGTAATATCGTCAACCCCAATGAAGTGGGCTTCGGTTATCAGGCGAAAGGCGTAACCGTGAAGCAGCCGGCAGGCAACAAGCGCACCTGGCGTTTCCTGGCGCCGAACGTGCATGATTTCGCCTGGGCGGCCGATCCCGATTACAAGCTCATTACGCGCCAGATCACCAATGGGCCGACCATTCACGTGCTGTACAACGGGCAGGCCACGCAGGCCGCCTGGGAGGATATGAGTCCTGCGCAGCAGGGTGTTTATGGCAATGATTTCAAGAAATACGCAGCCAGCTGGGATAAGCAGTGGGAGATGGTGGCCGATGCCGCCGTTACGGTCTATCCCTACATCCGCGACAAGTTCGGCGCCTATCCCTACAAACAATACTCTTTCATCCATGGTGGTGACGGCGGTATGGAATATCCCAACTGCACCATGCTGGTAGGACCTTCGCTGGGTACGGCTTTCCATGAGTGGATGCATACCTGGTACCAGATGCTGATGGGTACCAATGAATCCCTCTACCCCTGGATGGACGAAGGCTTTACGCAATGGGCCACCGACCTCGTAGGTGAGTATTATCGCCAGCAGGTGAGCCGCAAGACCCAGACGCCCGAGGCGGCCCGCCGCAGCGACTCGCTGGCCAACGTAGCGCCAGCTTTCCACCAGGGCACGTATGCCGGTTATCTCGGCCTGGCCCGCAGCGGCAAGGAAGAACCCATGACCATGCATTCGGATCACTACAATACCAATTACGCCTACAGCAACGCGGCGTATTCCAAGGGCGGCGTCTTTCTCGAGCAGCTTGGCTACATCGTGGGCGCCGACACCCGCGACCGCATCCTGCTGGAGTACTACCGCCAGTGGCGCTTCAAGCATCCGAATGCCAATGATTTCATCCGGGTGTCGGAGCAGGTGAGCGGTATCCAGCTCGACTGGTACAAGCAATACTGGGTGAACACGACCCGCACCATCGATTACGCCATCGACAGCCTCTGGCAGGAAGGCAATGCCACCAACGTCCGCCTGCGCAACATCGGGCTGATGCCCATGCCGGTGGATGTGAAAGTGACCTACCGCGATGGCAGCTCCGAATGGCATTATATCCCGATGAGCCTCATGTACGGGGAGAAGCCGGCCGAGGCGGGACAGGGCAATCGCAAGGTCTACGAACCCTGGCGCTGGACCCATCCCACGTACCAGATCACCACCAAACGTCCGCTCACCGAGATCTCCTCGGTGGAGATCGATCCGTCGGCGCGCATGGCCGACATCAACCGTAAGGACAACCGGATCGAGTTGAAATGGTAGGAGGGAAGCAGCAAGCAGACTTCCGCTTCGCGGAAAGCAGATAGCAGAAAGGGTCGTTCTCCGGAACGGCCCTTTTTTTCACCGCCAAGACGCAAAGGCGCGAATAGGTGTCGCGCAGAGGCGCGGAGGACGCAGACCTCACCCCCGGCCCCTCTCCGAAAGAGAGGGGAGGATGAACTTCCTACCACAACTTTTGAACTCTTGAACTGTTGAACTCTTGAACTTCGCGAACCTCGCAAACCCGCGAACTTCTACACCGCCGGTTGTACATTCGCCGCACGATGGACATCCTGACTTCCTACTTCGCCGATTTTACCCCCAGGCAGCTCGGGCAGTTCCAGGCGCTGGAGGGTTTGTATAAAGAATGGAATGCGAAGATCAATGTGATCTCGCGCAAGGACATCGACTCGCTCTATGAGAAGCACATCCTTCATTCGCTCAGCATCGCGGCGCTCTTCAATTTCGCCGATGGGCTGGAGATCGTGGATATCGGCACGGGCGGCGGCTTCCCGGGCGTGCCCCTGGCGATATTCTTTCCGAAGGTGAAGTTCCATCTGGTGGATTCCATCAACAAGAAGCTGAAGGTGATCGAAGCGGTGAAGGAAGCGATCGGCCTTGATAACGTGACCGTACAGCATACCCGCGCCGAAGAGATCAAGCCCCGTAAGTTCGACTTCGCGGTAAGCCGGGCCGTGGCCCCGCTGAAGGACCTGCTCCGCTGGAGCACACCACTGCTGAAGAACGGCGGCTTCGAACAGGATGGAATCTATTACCGCTCGGGCCTCATCTGCCTCAAGGGCGGCGACCTCGCCCAGGAGATCGCCGACTCCGGCGCCCGCCCCCGCCTCGTGGAGATCAACACCATTTTCCGGAGGCCCTTCTTCGAGGATAAGTATGTGGTTTACGTGGCGAAGAAATAGGGCTAAGAGATGCTAAGAGGTAAAGGAGGGGAAAGAGGGTACTCGCTTCGCTCGTTTTTTTGAACCACCAAGACACGAAGGACACGAAGGAGCACCAATGAGTGTCGCGCAGAGGCGCGGAGGACGGACCTCACCCCTAACCCCTCTCCAAAGGAGAGGGGAACTTTGCAAACTCCGCAAACTCGCGAACTCGCGAACTCCCCGAACTGGCTCTCACTCCCAACTCTTTCTCGGCTTTCGCCAGAGGCTGGGGGCGAAGATGAGGTAGTAGAAGAACATCCAGAGATCCCAGAAGAGGAAGAGGGGGAAGAGATCGTCTTCACCCAGTTTTTTCATGGCTTTTTTCCAGACGAGGGCCTGTACCAGGAGGCGCAGGGCAAGGGGGATGAGTACGAGGCGCCAGTCGATGAGGAAGAGCGAAGCGATGAAAAGGGGATAGAAGAGGAAGGAAGTCAGGGTATAGAGGCCGAGCAGGAATTTGTGCCCGGTCTTGTAGAATTTGCCGGTGGTGTAATGGCGGTTCTTCTGCCGCATCCATTCGCGCCAGGTGGGTTTGGGGGCCGATAGGGTAAAGGCTTCCGGATCGATCACTACGGAGGTGTTGTGCCGGTTGGCCACCCGGTTCACGAAGAGATCGTCGTCGCCGGAGGGGATGTGGTTGATGGCGGAGAAGCCTTTGTTGCGGAAGAACAGGCCTTTGCGGTAGGCGAGGTTACGGCCCACGCCCATGTAGGGGTTGCCGGCCAGGGCATAGCCGAGGTATTGCAGGGCGGTATGGAAGGTCTCGAAGCGGATGATCTTGTTGAGCAGGCCGGGTGCCTTGCGGTAAGCGCCGTAGCCGAGCACGATCTCCGTGCCGTTGGCGAAAGCATTCTGCATATGAAAAAGCCAGTTCTCCGAAGCAGGCACGCAGTCGGCATCGGTGAGCAGGATGATCTCGTGCTTCGCCTCATTGATGCCGATTGAGAGGGGAAACTTCTTACCGGCGATCATCTTGGCCTCCTGGGTGAGGTCCACGATCTGGAGTTTGCGGAAGGTCTTCTGAAGTTCGGCGAGGATGTACTTGGTATCGTCGAGCGAGTTGTCGTTCACCACGATCACCTCGTGGGTGGTGGGATAGTTTTGAACCAGTACGCCGGGCAGGTGCCGGGCCACGTTCTCGTCTTCATCGCGGGCGCAGATCACCACGGATACCGGATGCTGCTGGTTCTGTTCGCGCGCAGCCGGCTTCCAGGCGCCCACGCGCCGGAAATAATAGAGGTAGTAAAACAGTTGCACCGCCGTGACCCCGGAAAGCAAACAGAAAAGGACCAGCCCCCAACTTATAAGCATGGGCGCGAAGATAAGGAGAGAAGGCCGACGGAGGACGGGGAGCCGCGCCCGGCGCTGTATTGACCCGGACGGGGCATAAAAAAGCCGCCCGGTGGGCGGCTCTTGCTTGTTGGTTTTGGCTTAAAGCTTGGTGAAGGTGAATTCGTTGCCTTTTTTTACGAACTTAACCAGTTCTTTTTCTGTTTGATCGTCATTGCTGGTGAAGTTGATGCCCGAGATAGTATAGTGACCTTTGCCTGTAGCGCTCGACGAGTTGGCCGGAGAAAAGTCAAGGTTAATCGCTCCCGAGGATGGAGTGGTACTGTTTACAGCTGGCACGTCGAAATAGACCACAGTGATTGTGTATTCACCATCGGCCAGTGAATTCGGCATCTCAAAAGTTTCTTCGCTTCCCGTAGATAGATCGCCGCCATAGGAGGTCATCGTCTTTGACGAACCTGTTCCGGAATACAGATAGATGTCAAGGTCCATATTGCCTGCCGGAATGGTGGTGGAATTACTGATCCAATTCATTTTGGATGTCACGCCAGTGCCACCTTGAACCACATTGGTTGCCAATTCATCATCTTTCTTACAAGATACTAGGGTCGCTACGGTAAAAGCAATAAGTAAGGATTTGGCGATAATTCGGTTAAACATAGTTTGTATTAAGTTTCCGCAAAGAATGTGTCCCGCATTCTAATTTCAAAGGGTTTGTGGATAAGTTGAATTAATTCAATTAGTTCTAAGTGTTTATTCTTAACCCTAAATGGTTATTTTTTTTGATGTAGTCTCCCTTACCTAATATAGAAAACGGGCCAGTGATAATTGGCCCGTTTTCTATATTACTGAATTTTATAAATGCCTTGGCTCAACCATGAATGATACAGTTCCCGTTTGTAGTTCTTCAACTCCATACTTGGGTTTGATCGGATGAATCTTATCAGTAATGACTGGATCCATGAAGTTCGAGATGGCTTCGCCACATGCATCAGAACCTTGTGTAACTTGGTATGTTGTTTGATTTGAATATGTTTGTGTACTGGAGATTCCAAATCCTATTCCCTGTTTTTGAACAACATTTAAAGCCAGGTTCAATTCGAAGTTGGAACCTCTGGTGGAAGATGCTAGAGCTGTGGTAGTGGTGATAGTACCTGGATCAAGCTCGGTTACAACATATTTCCATCGGTCACCATACTTTTGCATATCCCATGTAACGATCTTTATAGGACTTGGGAATCGATAAGCGCCTGCGTAAGGTGCATCAGTTTCATAGTTCATTAAGAAATCGTTATCTACTCCAATAACCTTACTCACACTTGTAAGTGTGCTTGTTCCGTCAAAGAATAAAATATTAAATTGAAATTCGTATGCTCCATCTGTCCAATCGCTTGTCGGATCATCATATGCATAGCTTGCGCCTGCAGAATTATCTAGTCTTATGCCTGTAATGTACTCTGCATAGTTGAGGTCTAATGTTCCAGTACCAGCAGGAGTGGAAATATTATAGTATATAAAGTCTCGTTGGGATGGAACTTGATTCTCATAAGATTGAATAAGTTTGGAATCCAACTTGTAGTACGGCTCATACTGCCTTTGGGCTGCCCCGGCATTTGATTTGCGACCATTGAAACTCTCGTCAATAAAATAGTATTTTAAAGTCTCCGTTTCATATGCAAGGTTACTATGGACTTTTGAGTTTGGCCATTCCTTTTGTGTGTTAGTAATTACTCTTTCGTTTTCTTTAACTACTATTATGGGTATGGATGGCGCTACATAGGCATTTACTTTAATGCTGTTTCCTGCATGACTGTATGCAAATACCTCTTTTGAGTTCGATATAACGTGATCCGAGTTTATTACAGCAACTAGTGGAATGTCCTCTTCTACATTCCAAGAGTTGCAATCAAAATGTACCGTTTTGGGAACGGAAATCGTTAACAGTGGCAGTGACGACTTTAATCTATTACATTTGTCTTGGCCAAATTTTTCTTGGAACAGATCGCCGATTTTTTTTCCAGAAGATAGTCTGTCATTTAAGTGTGCCATTACTAGAATGTCATAATCATTGTCAAAACGTTGGATAGCCACTTCTCTCACCCAAGCTCTGGTTAACTTGTCAGTTAGCAACTCTGCCAATTTTTTTCCGAATTCTGTTCTGTAGTCGTCTTTTAAAAGTTCGGAGGTTTCATTTAAATCATATTCTGATACTTCCTTTTTGCAAGAGACTAAGACTAAAGAAATTAATGGAATTAAGATTAGGATTTTTTTTAGTTTCATACAGTTTGTTTATGGCAAATAGACGTAATCGAATTAACTTATAAAACAGTATTTGTACGTATTCGCAATGATTTATTACGATAGGTTGATGTTGATGAATCAAAAAAATATGTAGTGTATCTTTGCCCGCTATGCCAGCCCTGAGCTTTGATATCCACAAGACCGACGAGCAGAGTGCCGCCCGAGCCGGCCAGATTATCACCGACCATGGGAAGATCGAAACCCCGATTTTCATGCCCGTAGGCACCATCGGCAGCGTGAAAGCCGTGTCGCAGCAGCAATTGAAGACCGAGGTAGATCCGCACATCATCCTGGGTAATACCTATCATCTGTATCTCCGTCCGGGCATGGAAACCATGGAAGCGGCGGGCGGACTGCACCGCTTCATGAACTGGGACCGGCCCATCCTCACCGATTCGGGTGGCTTCCAGGTGTTCTCGCTGGCTGCCAACCGCAAGATCAACGAAGAAGGCGTAGTGTTCCGCAGCCACATCGACGGGAGCAAGCACCTGTTCACTCCCGAGAGCGTCATGGACGTCGAGCGCACGATCGGGGCCGATATCATGATGGCCTTCGACGAGTGCCCTCCGGCGAACTCCGAATACAAGTATGCCCTCGACTCCATGCACCGCACGCACCGCTGGCTCGACCGCTGCTTCGACCGGTTCAACACGACGCCCGATAAGTATGGCCATACCCAGAACCTCTTTCCCATCGTGCAGGGCGCCGTTTACCACGACCTCCGCAAGGCCTCCTGCGAATACGTCGCCTCCAAGGGCGCCACGGGCAATGCCATCGGCGGACTGAGCGTGGGCGAGCCCGAGCCGGTGATGTACGAGATCTGCCAGCTCTGCTGCGAAAACCTCCCCAGGGAAAAGCCGCGCTATCTGATGGGCGTGGGCACGCCCTGGAACATCCTGGAATGCATCGCCCTGGGCGTAGACATGTTCGACTGCGTGATGCCCACCCGCAACGGCCGCAACGCCATGCTCTTTACCACGAAGGGCATCATCAATATCGACAACAAGAAGTGGGAGCGGGATTTCTCGCCCATCGATGAGGGCCTCGACTGCGAGACGAGCCAGTACTATACCAAGGCCTACGTCCGCCACCTCTTCAAGTCGAGCGAGATCCTTTCCCTTACGATTGCCTCCATCCAGAACCTGGCCTTCTACCTCTGGCTGGTGAAAGAAGCCCGGAAGCACATCCTGGCCGGCGACTTCCTCCAATGGAAGAACGAAATGGTGCCGGTGCTGAAGACGCGGTTGTGAGGAGTTGGCGGAGTTTGCGAGTTCGCGAGTTTGCGGAGTTCGCGGAGTTCGCGGAGTTCAACAGTTCAAAAGTTCAATAGTTTAAAAGTTAGGCAGGAGTGAATACTCCCCTCTCCTTCGGAGAGGGGCCGGGGGTGAGGTCCGTCCTCCGCGTCTCTGCGCGACACTCATTGGTGCGTCTTCGTGTCCTTCGTGTCTTGGTGGTTACAAAACATGAGCGAAGCGAGTGCCTCTTTCCCCTCTTTTATCTCTTAGCATTCTCTTAGCGGCACTTAGCTTAGTTTTACGCCCCGATGATCACCAAACTCGACTGGTACATACTCCGGAAGTTCTTCACGACCTTCATCTTCTGCACCCTGCTGTTCACGGTGATCGCTATTGCAGTGGATTCGAGCGAGCATACCGATGATTTCGTGAAGTCGGGGCTGAGCACCAATGCCATCATCCGGCAGTACTACCTCGGCTTCGTGCCCTGGATCTGGGGTCTGCTTTACCCGCTGTTCGTCTTCATCGCCGTGATCTTCTTCACCTCCAAGATGGCCCTGCGTTCCGAGGTGATCGCCATCATCGCCTCGGGTGTGACTTATAACCGCTGGCTGCGTACCTACCTGACCGGCGGGCTGGTCTTCGCCCTGGTGCTCTGGCTCGGCAACCGCTATGTCATTCCCCGTGCGATCGAGATCAAGTCGGCCTTCCAGGCTAATTATATCGACAAGAACAGCATGTCGCGCAACGACGGCAACATGCTCTGCGCCAACTGCTACTACCGCCGCCTCGACTCCCTGACCTACATGGGCATCAAGCATTACGATACCTCGCTGAAGGCTGCAGGGCCCTTCTTCCTGCAGAAGGTGCGCAACAACAAGGTCTTTTACAACCTCCGCGCCCAGCGGATGGAATGGGATACGGCCCATAAGAACTGGAAGCTGACCGCGGTGGTGGAGCGCACGATCGACAGCGCCCGCGAGTTCACCCGCGAGATCGCCAGCATGAACATGGACCTGAAAATGCGCCCGGAAGAGCTGAGGCGCGACGATTACCTGAAAGACAAGCTCACCACGCCCGAGCTGGCCGAATTCATCCGGCGGGAAGAGCAACGCGGCACCGAGGGACTCAATACCTACAAGGTGGAGCGCTACCGCCGGGACGCCACGCCCTTTACCGTTTTGCTGCTGACCCTTGTGGGGGCCATGATAGCCGGCCGGAAGACCCGGGGCGGCAGCGGCCTGCACCTGGCGATCGGCATCATCATCGCGGCCGTGTTCATGCTCTCCGACCGCTTCTCCACCGTATTCTCCGTCAAGGGTGATATGCCACCCATGCTCGCCGCCTGGCTCCCGAATATGGTCTTCTGCTTTGTGGCCGTCTATTTTTACTGGCGCGCACCGAAATGATTCCTGGCCCCCGTTCCCCGGGCTAAAGCCCGGGGCTACCGTTCGCGCACGCCGATGGCGTGCTGCGGTCAGCCTGATTATCCGGAATTGTTCTCCCAGCTGAAGCCAGGGGCTATTAATGACCGCATTCCCCAATACCTCAATCCCTCAATATCCTAATCCCTCAATCCCCAAATCACAACATCCCGAAATCCCAACATGCCTCACCTCCAGGCTATTCTTCACCACTAATCCGCATTCCTCATTCGCCCAGCCCTGTTTTTCTATAACTTTAGGCCTCCCAAATGATTACTTGCTTACAATTAAAAAACTGATATGGGAATAATCAAAGACAGGTTTAAAGCCAAAGCAGATACGGTTGCTGCGGAAATCAAAGACATTATCAAGGAACACGGCAATAAAAAGATCGGTGAGGTAACATTGAGCCAGATCTACCAGGGCATGCGGGGTATGACCGGCCTGGTGACCGAAACTTCCCTGCTCGATGCCCAGGAAGGGATCCGCTTCCGCGGCTATTCGATCCCCGAACTGCAGGAGCGCCTGCCCAAGGCCGACGGCGGCACCGAGCCCCTGCCCGAAGGACTTTTCTACCTCATGCTCGTGGGTGAGCTGCCCACCGACGATGATGCCCAGCATCTTTCCTCGGTTTGGCAACGCCGGAGCCACGTGCCCAACCACGTGTTCGCCACCATCGAGGCCCTGCCCGTATCCACCCACCCCATGACCCAGTTCGTGACGGCGGTGATGGCCCT
>CBHWDR010000058.1:0-10264 GCA_966112575.1 uncultured Chitinophagales bacterium | reverse complement strand
CCGATCATGAGCGTAGGCACTTTGATATTCTTGAGATCGGCCTTGCGGTCCCAGTTGACGAGGCGCCCGGCGACGCCGAACTCCGACGGTCCCTGCATCATTACATAGATCTCTTTATTCATGTGGCGGCCTGAACGGAGGAAGGGCTCCGGCCATTGCTCCATCGGCAGGCGCATCACATGCTTCGCATAGAAATTCGGCAGCAGCAGCTCCTCGTAACGGGGATCGCTGTACTTACCGGCTTTCTCCAGCGCCTTTACCTCGGCCACCACCTTCGGGTCCATGCCCTTGGCAAGCACCGAATCGGCATAACGGCCATATTCCGGACACGAAGCCATCATATTGGAGATGATCAAGCCCTTGATGTTCTGCTGGTATTTAAGTGCGTACTCCATACCCAGGATGCCGCCCCAGGAATGCCCCAGCACATAGAAGTTGCTCGAATCGGCGCCGATGGCCTTCCGCACCTGCTCTACTTCCTCAACGAAGCGCTCGGTGGTCCAGAGGGAAGAATCTTTGGGTATGTCGGAGTTACCGCAGCCCAGCTGATCGTATTCCCAGAATTCGAATCCTTCCTTCGGGAAAAAGCTCTCGAATACTTCCATGTAATCGTGGGCCATGGCCGGACCGCCATGGAGCAGGAGAACCTTGATCCGCGGGTTGTTGCCAAACTGCTTGGTCCAGACGCGGAACTCCCCCTTGGGCGTCGACACGGGGATCATACGGACCCCTCCGGCCTGAACACCGCTATCGCCGTAATTAAAATACTGCGAGAGGGAAGCGCCATTGGCAGCGGGCGCATTTTCAGAGCTTCCGGCTACGGTCACGGTCTGCTGGCAGGAGGCCAGAGCCCCCGCAAGGGCCAGGCTGCATAGAATTTTTCTCATGGCTGAAGTTTGAACACCGGGTTCGTTTTTTCGGTTACTTTGAAGATAGCCATTTGCCATGAAAAAATTGTTTGTCCTCCTGACGCTCGGCGCTTCGCTTTCTGCCGGTGCGCAAACGCATGCCGATACCCTGCAGCTGCTCCGCAATACCGCTGGCCTTTATGATCTCCAGTTCAGTGATGCCGAAGCCGATTCGATGATCGGCAACATCGTTGCCTGGAAGCGGATCTATGTGAACCTGCACAAGCAACTCCCACCGAACGACCTGGCCTACCCCTTCGCCTTCCAGCCCGCGCCGGCAGGCTTTACCATCCCGGTGAAGCAGCAGCCCGTCTACTGGAGCCTGCCGGCGCCTGTGATTCCTAAAGACCGCAATGAGCTGGCATTCTACTCCCTACCCCAACTGGCTTCCCTGATCAAGAATCGGAAGATGACGTCCGTGGAGCTGACGCGGTTTTTCATCGGCCGCCTGAAGCAATGGGGCGACACGCTGGAATCGGTGATCACGCTTACGGAAGAACTGGCGCTGAAGGAAGCCCGGCAGGCCGATGCAGAGATCAGGGCCGGCAGGTACCGCGGGCTCCTGCACGGCATCCCCTATGGCTTGAAAGACCTGTTTGCTGTCCGTGGATATAAGACAACCTGGGGCACGACACCATATAAAGACCAGGTGATCGATGAAGATTCATATGTATATAAAAAATTAAGGGATGCGGGCGCTGTGCTCTGCGCCAAGCTCTCCCTCGGCGCGCTGGCCTTCAACAACAAATGGTTTGGCGGAGAAACGAAAAATCCCTGGAACCTGAGCCAGGGCTCCAGCGGATCTTCGGCAGGTTCGGCTTCATCCGTTGTGGCGGGGCTCCTCCCCTTCACCATCGGCACCGAGACCCTCGGATCCATCGTATCGCCCTCTACCCGTTGCGGCGCTACCGGCCTGCGGCCGACCTTTGGCACGATCTCCAGGAGCGGCGCCATGGTGCTGAGCTGGAGCCTCGACAAGGCAGGCCCGATCTGCCGCAGTGCCGAAGACGATGCCATCGTGTACTACTACCTCAAGGGTACGGATGGGAAAGATGCCGGTGCCGTGGACCATGCGTTCAACTACAACCCCAAGCGCGACCTGAAGAAGCTGCGCATCGCTTATGCGGAGAACTATTTCCGCCGCCTGCCCAAGGACGCACCCGAATGGAAAGTGCTGGATGCCTATAAGGCCATGGGGATTACCCTCACGCCAGTAACTTTTCCCGACTCGGCGGTTTACAATGCCAACCTCGTGAGCATTATTCTCAATGCCGAATCGGCTGCCGCATTTGATGAACTCACGCGCACCAACCGCGATGACCTGATCGAGATCCAGGAAAAATACTTCTGGCCCAACTCCTTTCGCTCGGGCCGCATGATCCCGGCTGTGGAATACATCAATGCCAACCGCTGGCGCTCGAAGCTGGGTAAAGACGTGCAGGACTTCATGAAGAACTGGGACGTGGTGATCACCCCCACCTTCGTGGGCAACCAGCTGAGCATCACCAACCTCACCGGCAACCCGGTGATCTGCTTCCCGATCGGCTTCAACAACCAGGGCAACCCCTTAAGCATTACCCTGGTGGGAAGGCTGTACGACGAAGCCTCCATCCTCGAAGCCGCCAAGGCCTACCAGGACAAAACGGACCACCATAAGAAGCATCCGGAGAAATTTTTGAGGTGATGACACGAATTGCAGCGAATTACACGAATGCCTCGGGACGATCATTTCCTACAGATATTTGCTCATTGCCTTCTGTCTATTGCCCATTGCCTATTGCCCACTGCCTATTGCCCACTGCCTATTCACTATTGACCATTCACCATTCACAATCATGAAAACCCTCCTCACCTCGCTGTTCACCCTTGCCGGACTGCCGCTATTGGCACAGACCGTTCCAGCCGACCTGTTGGTCACCAACGCGAAGATCTATACGGTCGACGCGCAGTTCTCGAAAGCCGAGGCCCTCGCGGTAAAAGACGGGAAGGTGCTGGAGACCGGCAGCAGCGCGGCCTTAGCAAAAAAGTACAAGGCAGCGAAGACGATCAACGCGCAAGGGAAATTTCTCTATCCGGGTCTGATCGATGCGCATGCGCATTTCTTCCGGTACGGGCTGGGGCTGCAGACGGCCGACCTGACCGGTACCACGAGCTGGAATGAGGTCATCTCCCGCCTCCAGATCTTTGCTCAGGATAAGAAAATGCAGCCCGGATCCTGGATCCTGGGCCGCGGTTGGGACCAGAACGACTGGGCCGTAAAAGAATTTCCCAATAAGGAATTGCTCGACCGCTATTTTCCGAATTACCCGGTTGTGCTGACGCGAGTCGACGGGCATGCCGCCATCGCCAATAGCATGGCCCTGAAACTGGCGGGCGTGCAACCCGGACAAACCCTCACCGGCGGATCGGTGGAAACAAAGAACGGACAGCTGACCGGCATTCTCATCGATAATGCTACCGACCTGGTTTATTCCCGGGTGCCCGAGCCATCGCCGGCAGTGATCGCGCGTTCGGTAAAGGAGGGCGAAGCCAACTGCTTCGCGGTGGGACTGACCACGGTGGATGATTGCGGGCTCGATTACGGCAGCGTGCTGTTCATGGATTCGCTGCAGAAGCGGGGCGATCTGAAAATGCGGGTCTATGCCATGCTTTCAGATGCAAAACCTAACTATGAGTTTCTCTTCGCCCGCGGTGCGATCAAGACCGACCGCATGCATGTGCGTTCCTTTAAGGTCTATGCCGACGGCGCCTTGGGCTCGAGAGGAGCCAGCCTGCTGCAGCCTTATTCCGACCGCAAGGACTGGAGCGGCTTCCTGCTCAGCAACCCGGAGCACTTCGACTCGGTGGCGAAGATCATCGCGCAAAACAACTTCCAGATGTGCACGCATGCCATCGGGGATTCGGGCAACCGGACCATCCGCAAAATACCTAGGCGGGAAAAATGATCGCCGCTGGCGGATCGAGCATGCCCAGGTTGTGAACGGGGCCGACTTCGAGCTCTTCGGACGAAACAGCGTGATCCCTTCGGTGCAGCCCACACATGCCACTTCCGACATGTACTGGGCCGGCAACCGACTCGGTACCGAACGCCTGAAAGGCGCCTATGCATTTAAACAGCTGATGCAGCAGAATGGATGGATCCCGCTGGGCACCGACTTCCCCGTGGAAGACATCTCTCCCTTCAAGACCTTTTATGCCGCCGTGTTCCGGATGGATGCGAAGAGCTGGCCGAAAGGCGGCTTCCAGATGGAAAATGCCCTCACCCGCGAGCAGGCCCTTCGTGGTATGACCATCTGGGCAGCGAAGTCGAACTTCGAAGAGGGAGAGAAAGGATCGCTGGAGAAAGGCAAGCTCGCCGACTTCGTGATCCTCGATACCGACCTGATGACCGCCCCGCCAAAGCAGGTGCTGAACGCCAAAGTGCTCTCGACCTGGGTCGGTGGCGAAAAAGTATATGAGAAAAAATCGAAATAAACTGGTTCTCCTTGCAGTCCTGATCGCGCTCGTGAGCTTCCGCCCCATGCCAAAAGGAAAGATCCTCTTTTTTGGCGACTCGATCACCGAACAGGGCGCCAAACCGGGCGGTTACATCCGCCTGCTGGATTCCCTGGTGAACCGCCGTGCGCCCAACCCGCCCGAATTCATCGGTGCCGGGATCAGCGGCAACAAGGTCTATGACCTCTATCTGCGCCTCGAAGAGGATGTGCTGGCGAAGAAACCCGATGTCGTGGTGATCTGGATCGGGGTGAACGATGTCTGGCACAAACGCACATCGGGCACCGGCACCGACCTCGCGAAATTCGAACGCTTCTACCAGGCCCTGATCAAAAAGATCCGGAGCGGCGGCGCGAAGCTGTTGCTGTGCACACCGGCCGCGGTTGGGGAACAGAAAGATTATGTGAACGAGCTAGACGGCGACCTCAACCGGTATTCGGCCCTCATCCGCAAGCTCGCTGCAGAGAACGGCTGTGGCCTGCTTGACCTGCGGCAGGCCTTCCACGAATACATCCAGCAGAATAACCCGGATAACAAAGACCGGGGCATTCTCACTACGGATGGTGTGCACCTGAATGCGAAAGGCAACCTGTTCGTAGCCGGTAAAATGGAAGAGGCACTGGACGCCATCCGCTGATTGCCAGGGTATTTCAACCCCTATTCTACACGGTTCACCGGCAAAACCCTTACTGGCAAAGCGTTTGTTCTCCCTACCCGCAAAATTCCAGTAGTTTTGCGAACTCTACCGTTATGTTACGAATTGCGATTTTAGATCTCTATGAAGGCCAGCCCAACCAGGGCATGCGTTGTATCCGCCAGCTCATCCAGGACTGGAGCGAGTTTCATCATATTCCCGTTTCCTTCGACGAATTCGAGGTGCGCCTGCAGCAGCAGGTACCGGATATGAGCTACGACATCTTCATTTCCACCGGCGGCCCCGGCTCCCCGATCGATTCGGCCGGCTCCGAGTGGGAAGCAGCTTATTTCCACTGGCTCGGCGAAGTGGAGGAATGGAATGCCCGACCCGGGAACCAGGCGAAGAAGCACGTGTTCTTTATCTGCCACTCTTTCCAGCTGATCTGCCGGCACTATGGTGTGGGCGATATCAGCCGGCGCAAGTCCACCTCCTTCGGCGTTTACCCCGTTCATGTAACGCTCGAGGGCCAGCACGATCCTGTTTTCCGCGGTTTGCGCGACCCCTTCTATGTGGTCGATTCCCGCGACTGGCAGGTGACCCTGCCCGACTTCCAGAAGCTGAAAATGCTGGGCGCCGAGATCCTCTGCATCGAGAAATACCGGCCGCATGTGCCCTATGCGCAGGCGGTGATGGGCATCCGGTTCAACCCCTGGATGGTAGGCACCCAGTTCCATCCCGAGGCTGATGCCCTGGGCATGGCCAAATACCTCCAGACCGAAGAGCGCAAGAAGATCGTGATTGAGAACCACGGCGAGGAAAAATGGTCCTCCATGGTGGAGCAGCTCAACGACCCCGACAAGATCATGTGGACCTATGCCCACCTCATCCCCAACTTCCTCACCCTGGCCCACAAAGAGCTGAGCAGCGTGCTCGCTTAGCATTCTTTGCAACACAAAGACACTAAGACACGGAGGCACCAAGAGAATGTATGGAATATCCTTATTTCCTTTCAAACAGTTAAGCATATAGCTCTCCGGTCATAAAGCCGGGCTCCAGATGCTGCGCCCCTGCGTCAAAGACTTGAGCTAAAAAAAGCCCGTTCTCGCGAACGGGCTTCATTGTATTCAGTTGGAGGATCATGCAGCAGCTAGGGCCTTGTTGACCAGTTCAGCCGCTTCGCTGAGGAGAATGGCCGACTGTACCTTGAGGCCGCTCTCGTCGATGAGCTTCTTCGCTTCCTCGGCGTTGGTGCCCTGCAGGCGCACGATGATGGGGATCTCGATATTGCCCATGTTCTTGTAGGCATCGATCACACCTTGTGCTACGCGGTCGCAACGAACGATACCGCCAAAGATGTTGATGAGGATGGCTTTCACCTTGGGATCCTTCATGATGATGCGGAAACCGGCTTCCACGGTCTGCGCATTGGCCGTTCCGCCTACGTCGAGGAAGTTGGCCGGCTCGCCACCGGAGAGCTTGATCATATCCATGGTGGCCATGGCCAGTCCGGCGCCGTTCACCATGCAGCCCACGTTACCGTCGAGCTTCACGAAGTTGAGGTTGAATTTGCCTGCTTCCACTTCCGTCGGGTCTTCTTCCGAGATATCGCGGAGGTTGGCCAGGTCGGGATGGCGCATCAGCGCGTTGTCGTCGAGGTTCATCTTGCAATCCACGGCAACGATCTTGTCGTCGGAAGCCTTGAAGAGCGGGTTGATCTCGAGCATGGCACAATCCAGTCCTACATATGCATTATAGAGGTTGGTCACGAACTTCACCATGTGCTTGAAGGCATCGCCCTTCAGGCCGAAGTTGAAGGCGATCTTGCGGGCCTGGTAGGCCTGCAGTCCGCCGCCGGGGGCCACCCACTCCTTGAAGATCTTTTCAGGGGTGTTGTGGGCCACTTCTTCGATGTCCATGCCGCCTTCGGTGGAGTACATGATCACGTTCATGCCCTTGGAGCGGTCGAGCAGGATGGAGAGGTAGAATTCCTTACGGTCGGAGGGGCCATCGTAATACATATCCTGGGCGATCAGGATCTTGTTCACCACTTTACCAGCCTCACCGGTTTGGATGGTTACCAGGGTACCTCCCAGGATCTTGGACGATACTTCGGTCACTTCGTCGAGCGACTTGATCACCTTGACGCCGTTGATGCCGGTTTCGCGAACCTTGCCCTTGCCGCGGCCACCCGCGTGGATCTGGGCCTTGATCACCGCGAAAGGCGAGCCATAGGAGGTCTTGATCTGACGATAGGCCTCTTCGGCTTCATGGGGCGTGCTGGCGGCAATGCCTTCCTGCACCGGAACCCCGTATTTTTTCAGGAGTTCTTTTGCCTGGTACTCATGCAAATTCATGGAGCAAAAATTTTGCGCAAAAATAAGGGATCGGGGATTACCTGCAGGATAAGCTTTACGGAGACGAGGAGCTAACTTTCCACCATGCGCCTGACCGCCATCGCCTGCCTCCTGCTCCTCGCCTGCTCCACCCGTCGCATCCATCCGCCGGTACGCAGCTCATCCATTACCGGTACCGCCTTCTATAAAACCGCCTTACCCATGAAATGGGTGGCCCGCGACTCCTTCGTGCTGGCAGAAGCCTTTGGCGGCAACCTGCCCAAATTTTTGCTTAAATTCCAACCGGTTCGCGTGCACACCACCGACAGCACCACCGGAAAGACGATCCGCGCTACCTACTGGGTGGCACCTGATTATCTCAGCATCGGCACCGATGCGGATTGGGCACGAGTAAACATCACGCCTTACGCCGCCCAGCGCATCGCCGATACCCTTGGCTGCTTTCTGCCGACCCGGAAAATGGTGGATGACATCTACCGGTCCGCGATGGTGAAGCTCGAACCGGTGCCTATGTATGCCTTTCGCGATTCCACGCCTACCATGTACCAGCATCACCTGATCGTGGAAGGCCAGCGCCGCGGCCGGAAAGGACTGATCGCCGGTATTCAGAAAGACGTGGTGATCAGCGGCCGCATTTCGCGCGATGCCCGCCCCGATCGCGTAGCCATCTACGGCTGGCACCAGGCAGACGGCAAACCGATCCAGCCCCTGTACACGGGCCACATCTATTGGTGGGTCGACTACAGCCAGGGCATTCGCCTGGTTTACCGCAAGATCAAAGTGAATGGCAAATGGATGGACTACACCGACGTGCTGAAGCACCCGGTCTACCGCCGCCTGCTCTGTGACGAGGAGTTTTGCGACTTCTTAAGATATGCCACCTCGGCGAGACTGTCAGACTGAGCTCGCCGAAGTCCTATCTTTGCCCCGATGAATATGTTTGACAAACTCACGGAAGCCGCGCAGTTCCTGAAGCCCTACAACACGGCTGGCGCGCACATCGGCGTGGTCCTCGGCAGTGGCCTGGGAAATTTCGTACAGGAGATCCAGGTGCAGCACGAGATCGCCTATGGCGATATCCCCCATTTCCCGGTTTCGACGGTCGAAGGCCATGGCGGCAAGCTGCTTTTCGGTACCATCGCCGGCAAAGCCATCATCGCCATGTCGGGACGCTTTCATTTTTATGAAGGCTACTCTCCGGAAGACGTTTCCTTCCCCATTCGCGTGATGAAGGCCCTCGGCGTGGATACCGTGTTCCTCTCCAATGCTGCCGGCGGCGTGGGTGAGAACTTCGAAGTGGGCGACCTGATGATCATCACCGACCACATCTCCTTTGCCATCAAGAATCCGCTGCTCGGCCGCAACGACGACCGCCTCGGTCCCCGTTTCCCCGACATGAGCGAGCCGTATAAAAAAGACCTGATCCAGCTGGCCAAGAGCATCGCGCAGCGGGAAAACATCCATCTGAAAGAAGGGGTGTACTTCGGCGTCACTGGGCCTACGTTCGAGACCCGTGCCGAGTACCTGATGATCAAGATCCTGGGCGGGCATGCCGTGGGCATGAGCACCGTGCAGGAAGTGATCGTGGCCAACCATTCGGGCATGAAGGTCTTCGCCATGAGCGTGATCACCGATATCGGCATCCGCGAGGAAGAGAACACCATCACGCACCAGGAAGTACTGGAAGCCGCGCGCAATGCCGAGCCGAAGTTCTCCACCATCTTCCGTGAAATGATCGCTTCGCTCTGATCAACCCGAACGTGTGAAAAGATTACCGCTACGCCCCCTCCTGTTCTCCTTTCTCCTGCCGCTGGCTGCGCTGGCGCAGAAACCCAATGTGCTCGACCGCATCGGCAACCGGGTCCAGGGCATGGGCAATATGGGTGGCGGGGCTACCGGTGGCGACAGCCTGAAACACCGCAACCGGTATGAAGACACGGTATCCGTTCGCTTCTATTATCTTGACTCTACGTTCTTCCAGGGGATCGATACCACGATCACCGACTTCACGCGCCGATATCCCATGCCGGCAACGAGCATCAACCTCGGCAATACCGGCACAGCCACCCGCTCCCTGCTCTTCGGTCCCGTCGGACACGCGGGCTTCGACCCCGGCTTCCATGCCTTCGATGCCTACAAGGTGCACCTTGGCCAGATCCCGTTTTACCGGACTACCCGCCCCTATACCGAGCTGGGTTACGTACTCGGGGCGAGAGCCGAGCAGATGATCGATATCCTGCATACGCAGAACATCCGTCCGAACTGGAACTTCTCCTTTCGCTACCGGCAGATCAACGCCCCGGGGGTATTCCGCAACCAGAAGACGAACCACAACAACTATGTCTTCAACAACTGGTTTCAGTCGAAGAACCGCCGCTACAACAATTACCTGGTGCTGCTGGGCAACCGGCTGCAGTCGGGCGAAAGCGGGGGCATGCTTCCCGACCGCGATTACCTCAACGACAAGGATTATGCGAAGGACCGCTCCCTTATCCCTACGCGGATCGGCGGCGACCCGACCTATGCCACCAATTTTTTCAGCACCAACCTGAATACCGGTAACCGCTACCGCGAGTTCAACGTGCTCCTGCGGCAGCAGTACGATTTCGGTAAGAAAGATTCGCTGGTGAGCGACTCGGTGGTCACGCCCCTGTTCTACCCGCGCCTGCGCTTCGAGCATACGCTGGTCTATGGCAACTACCAGTACGAGTTCATCGATTACTACGTATTCAATCCCGGACGCGAGCGCAATAAGCCGGACTCGGCCTACTACTGGGACAACTACCGCCTTTCCCTGCCCGGCACTACCGGCAGAGACAGCCTGTTCTTCCGCGACCGGTGGAAAGAGCTGCGGAATGACTTCTCGATCT
>CBHWDR010000057.1:0-10328 GCA_966112575.1 uncultured Chitinophagales bacterium | reverse complement strand
GAGAATGCAGAGGCCGTTTACTACCTCGACCTCCTCTCCCACCGCGAAGTTTCGGATGCGGTTGCCGAGCAGTATGCGATCGCGCACCAGTCGCCCCAGGTCCTGCTCATCCATGGCGGCGAATGCGTCTACACCCAATGGGGCTACGATATCCGGGCCGATGAAGTAGCGGAGGAGATGATCTGAGTGCTTCGCTTCGCTCAGGTGTGGAACCACGAAAACACCAATAAGCACAAAGGGGCACAAATGATTTTCGCGCAGAGGCGCGGAGGACGCAGAGCAGATAATTGCCTCAAGCCCAATTGCTGTAAGCGTACCCTCGCTTCGGACCTCACCACAACCCTCCAAAAATAGAGGGGCTTACAGGCTTCCTGCTGCAACGATTGAACTCTTGAACCTTTGAACTGAACCTCGCAAACTCGCGAACTTCGCAAACACGCGAACTCAAAACCTCCCTGGCATATTGTTTTTACCTTTTGAACCATGTCTAAAAACGACCAACAGGCCGATGTGATCCTGATCGGCGCCGGCATCATGAGCGCTACGCTCGGCGTTTTGCTGAAGCAGCTCGATCCCTCCCTGCGCATCGAGATCTTCGAGCGCCTCGATACCGCAGCTGCCGAAAGCTCCGATGCCTGGAATAACGCCGGCACCGGCCACTCGGCTTTCTGCGAACTCAACTATACGCCCGAACGCGAAGACGGGACCATCGATACCTCCAAAGCGGTCAAGATCTGCGCAGCCTTCGAAGAGTCGAAGCAGTTCTGGTCCTACCTGGTGGAGCAGAACCTGATCAACCCGCCCGGAGCATTCATCCACCCGATCCCGCATATGTCTTTTGTAAGTGGCGAAAAAAATGTCACCTATCTCCGAAAGCGGCATGAAGCACTGACCTCCTGCCACCTTGTCAAAGGCATGGAGTTCTCCAGCAAACCGCAGCAGATCGGGCAATGGATCCCGCTCGTCACCAACGGACGCGAGGCGTCGGAGCCGATCGCCGCTACCCGGATGGAACTGGGTACCGACGTCAACTTCGGCACACTCACACGCTGCATGTTCGAGAACCTGCGCAAGAGCGAAGGGGTACGCATGCATTTCGATCATGAAGTGCTGGATATCGAAAAACAGGACAACCTCTGGCGTGTGAAAGTGAAGAACGAGGATAATGGCCGGAAATGCGCCATCCTCGCGCCTTTTGTCTTTATCGGGGCGGGTGGCGGATCCCTGCCCCTGCTGCTGAAGTCGGGCATCCCCGAGGCCAAAGGCTATGGCGGCTTCCCGGTAAGCGGACAATGGCTGCGTTGCACCAATGAGGAAGTGATCAACCGGCACGAGGCGAAGGTCTATGGCACGGCTGCCGTGGGCGCCCCGCCGATGTCGGTACCCCACCTCGATACGCGCTGGATCAAGGGCAAGCGCGAGCTGCTCTTCGGACCTTACGCCGGCTTCACCACCAAATTCCTCAAGCACGGTTCCCTGCTCGACCTGTTCAAGTCGATCTCTTTTCACAATCTCCGGCCCATGCTTTCCGCGGGCATCCACAACCTGCCATTAACGAAATACCTCATCGAACAGGTGCGCCTTACGCCCGATGCCCGCATCGACGCCCTGCGCGAATACTATCCTGAAGCGCGTGATGAGGACTGGAAACTGGCCATCGCAGGCTACCGCGTGCAGGTGATCAAGAAAGACGAAGAGGAAGGCGGCGTGCTTGAATTCGGCACCGAGGTCGTTAGCGCGGCCGACGGCTCCATTGCCGCCCTGCTCGGCGCTTCGCCGGGCGCCTCTACGGCCGTATCCATCATGCTCGATCTCCTGAAGCGCTGCTTTCCGGATCGCGTGGCTTCACCCGAATGGCAGAACAAGCTGAAGGCCATGATCCCGTCTTACGGCAAGACCTTATCCAATGAACCCCAGCTCCTGCAGGAACTAAGAGCGCATACGAGCCGCGTGTTGAAGCTCGGTGTTTATCTACCCGACGGCGGCCTCGAAGCCACACCCAATCCCATCACGAACACCCTCCACCGATCATGAGCAGCGACAAGGACGCACTGCTTGCCTTTTTCCGCGAGCACCGCAGCAATGAAGCCAATTACGGAGCGATCTGCCAGGAGATGGAACGTGCTGTGAAGGAGGACCCGGCATTAAAGTCCGATTGGGAAGATATCCGCGATAAGCAGGGCAAGACCTACGAGCAGGCCAAAGAAGCCTCCGGCGGCTCCGCCTGGCCCGAGTTCGAACAATTTGTCTCAGCGATCGAGAGAAAGCTCACGGGTTAGAGAGTTTGCGAGTTTGCGAAGTTCAAAAGTTCAATAGTTGGAGCATGCCCACTCATTAGCTAATGAGCTCATTCTCGAATTAGCTCATTCTCAAATTCTCGAATTCCCGAATCACCCCTTCATCACCCCGATGCCCTTACCCTTCCACTCGGGGAAGAGCTTGCTGCCGTCCTTGATCTTGAGGTGGGCGGTGGCGACTTCCTGGAACACGGCGCGGAAGTCGGTGGTCACCGGGAGGTCGCGGCGGTCTTCGAGGTTCTCGATGGCCAGCTCGGGCACGATGCCATGCACTTTGCCGCCCTGAACATCGTTGCCAAGGACGAACATGCAGGAGCCGCGGCCATGGTCCGTGCCGCCCGTGCCGTTCTGGTGTACGGTGCGTCCGAATTCCGTCATCGTCATCACCTCTACCTCATCCTGGTACTGACCGAGGTCGGTCCAGAAAGCCGTGATGGCCGTGCTGAGGTCATTGACATTGCGGGCGAAGGTGCCGGTTTCCGCACCCTGGTTGTAGTGCGTATCCCAACCGCCGCATTCAGCGAAGGCGATCTCCAGGCCCACATCCATCTTGATCAGCTGCGCCACCTGCTGCAGCGACTTGCCGAGGGGGGAGGCGGGGTATTTAGCGCCGTTGGAAGGCTGGTAGTTCTTCACGTTGGCCGACTTCAGCATCTTCACCGCCTCGAAGCTCTCCTTACCGGTGCGGCTGAGCAATTCGGAAGAGGTTTTATCATACAACTCTTCAAAGCTCTTCGCAGCCGTATTGGCGGCCATCGGGTTGCCCCGCATCTGGATGGCGAAGTCTTCAAGGTTGGAAATCGCGATGGCATTGTTGTCGCCATAAAAGGATCGAGGCAGGGCCGAGGTGATGCTCACCGCCTGGAAGGGTGTGGCCGTTTCGTGACCCAGCAGACCTACGGCCCGGTTGAGCCAGCCGCTCTGCGTGCCTTTGTTGAAGGGCGTTCCCGACTCCATGTAATCCTGCGCATCGAAATGCGAGCGGGTATTGTTGGGCGAACCGATGCCATGCACGATGGCCAGGCGATTCTCGCGGAAGAAAGTTTCGAAGGCGCTCATCGAAGGATGAAGGCCAAAGCGCCCATCCAAGTCGATCAGCGGCTTGTTGCCACCCTTGGCTGCCGTCATGAAGAGCGTGGGACGGGCTTTGCGGAGGTTATCGTCGGTGAACGGCGTTACGGCCATCAGTCCGTCCATGGCGCCGCGCTGGAAGATACAGACGAGGATCTTGTTCTTTTTATAAAGGCGCTGCAGCTTGCGGCTTTCAGCGGCACGGGCAATAAATGTGGGTACACCACCGAGTCCGGCAGCAAAAAGCGCCAGGGCGCCGTTTTTCAAAAATGCACGTCTTGAGTTCATAGAGGTGAATGGTGAATAGTGAATGGTCAATAGTGAATCGGTCGACCGTTAACCGTTGACGGTTAACAGTCAACTGTTAACGTCGCTGGAATTCCGGTGAGCCGAGGATCACGCCTACCACTTGCGCCAGCATGGAATTGTTGCCTTGCGCAGTGCTCATCGCCCGCTGGTCGGCAGCTCGGATGCCTCCTTTCTTGCCGGGTTTTCCTTCTTTCTTCCGCTCTTCGCGCATCATCGTCGGGTCCTCGTCGTCTTCATGCATTGCCTGCTTGGCAGCCGGCGCTTTCGAAGATGCTGCTTCCAGTTTCTGCTCCAGCTCCGGGTCCTGGAGCATGGGCTGCAGGCGCTTCACGGTTTCGTCGAGGCTGCGTTCGGGCAGGAGGATCTTCGCATAGGTGGCGAGGGCCTGCTCGGGACTTTCGGGTTCATGATAATCATTCAGGGCAGCGAGGTCCACCCGCACGCCGGGGATCCGCCCCGATGCCAGGGCCAGTCCGAAGTTCATGCGGTTCAGCAGCGAACCGGTATTGATCCAGTACTGGCCGCGGTCGGGGAAACCGGTCGGCGCCTGGTAATAATAGATCTGCTGTCCCATCCGGGTGATCCAGTTATACAGCTGATACGGCGCATCCACGCGGGCATTAAGGCTGCGCACCGAGGAGATGGCCAGCTCGAAGGGCGATTTGGTCTTCTCGCGCAGGGAAGCTTTCGACCAGAACTCGGGTGCATTCACCATCGTGAGCAATACTTCGCGAATGCTGCCTTCTTTATCAAGGAAGGTCTTCGCCATCTTATCCACCAGCGATTGCGACGGGTTGTCGCTCGCAAAACGCGTGGCCAGTTTTTTCGAAATGAATTGAGCCGTCGATCTGTGCGTCGACAGGAGGTGGATCAGCTTCAGGCCTTCGCCATAGCCGCCACCGGCGGGGAAAGCCGTGCCCAGAACCGTTTTGTCACCGTCATCGTGCCGGTTGGCCGCGAAGAGGAAATCACCTTCGCGCATGAAGCCCTGCTTGCGGAACTTGTCCTCCCCGATGCGCTCGATCAGCTTCTCGATGGCCTTGCCACCGCCGCCGTATTCACCCATGGGGTAAACGGTCCAGCCGGTGAGGATGCGCGCCGCCTGGGTCACGTCGCTCTGCGTATAGCCACCGTCCACACCAAGGGTGTGCAGCTCCATGATCTCGCGGGCGTAGTTCTCATTGAGGCCCTGGTTCTCCTTGGCTTTCTTGATCTTCCCGGCCACATCGTTCTTCTGCATGTCGGGATTATTGGCCTGACGCTTCTCCACGGCCTTCTGCATGCGTTCCTGGCGCTTTTGCTGCTTCTCCTGCATCTCCTCATTGACGCCCGTGGAGCGGAAGTTGTCAAGATAGGTGAGCATGGCCGGCGACTGCGCGGTCTTGAGGAGCAGGGTTTCAAACTTGCCGAAGACATGGGGCCGGATGGCATCGCGCTCGTAAACGGTGATGAACTGCCGGTCCTCGCCTTTGGTGAGCGATACATTGAAATGATTGAACCAGAAATCGGTCATCACTTCCCGCAGCTGGTTATCGGAATAGGCTGCGCGGATAATTTTTTGGTTAATGAGTTGCCGTATCAGTTCCGCCTGTGGCTTCAGTCCTTCCTTCTTCATGAACTCCGTGATGGCCTGGCGGCTTTCTTTCTTTTCCAGCTTCACCGAATCCTTGTCGATCGCCCCGGCCTGCACGGCCCGGCGGAGGATCGAAGCGGGGCGGGGATAGATAGCCACGATCTGCTCATTGCTCATGGTGAGCGATTCGTAGCCCTCCAGCAGGTTGCTCACCGAATCATCGGCGAAAGCCGCCTGGAGCTGGACTTCGAACCAGTTTTCCAGCCCCATTTTGCTCACCCGGTCGATATCTCCCGGCCGGGCTCCGTAGGAAAACCGGCTGAGCAGGTGGGCTGCC
Source organism: uncultured Chitinophagales bacterium (assembly GCA_966112575.1). Taxonomy (GTDB): domain Bacteria; phylum Bacteroidota; class Bacteroidia; order Chitinophagales; family Chitinophagaceae; genus Flavisolibacter. The sequence continues at coordinate 4,741 of CBHWDR010000057.1, read as the reverse complement.
GCCTCGCGTTCGGTGAGGCCGGCCTGCTTCCAGGGAAATTTATAGGCAGCATAGGTCGCGTGCGGCTGTTCAACGAAGGAAGAAAGCACGAGACTGCCGGTTGCAAGACTGAGGAGCAGCGTCAGGGAAACGAAGATCTTTTTCATGGAAAGGGGTTGCGGCTTCGGGCCGGGTACATTGACCGAAGAAAAATACAGTAGTTTAACGAGGTATTTAGATTTTCCCGGACACTTGCAGAAGGGAATGCCCATTTTGCAGAAAGCGGAAATGTGGCCCTGGCCGGAATGTTAGATTCGTCTTCCAAACACAAAGCATGAAACGCTCCATCACCCTTCCGCTCCAGGCAGCATATTGGTCCCTCTTCCTGGTATTGCTGGCTTTTTTCTTTCTCGCCCTTCCCGCGTCGAACAAACCCGGGATCTTAGAAGCACTTTTCCACTCGCAGCTCACCTATACCATCCTCCTTCCTGCCGTGCTCGGTTTTTATTTCTTTCATGGACCGCTTTTTACCCGTTATGCGCAAGCGCCGCTTCGCCTCTTCCTGGTGGCGCTCCCGGTCATGGCAGGCACGGCGCTTTTTTCCTTCGGCACGCTGCGGCTCTTTGGCCCGCAATACGTACTGCGCATGCCCGGATCCTTGCTTCCCGGCCTGTTCTTTATGGCGCTCGTTGCGGGGATCAACGGTGCGATCGGGCTGGTGCTGCGTGGCTTCTCAGAATGGCGACAGGCGCTCCGGCTAAAGGAAGAATTGAAACGACAAAACCTCCGGATGGAGCTGGAGCTCGTTAAAACCAAGCTGCAACCCCACTTCCTCTTCAACACGCTGAACAATATAGATGTCCTGATCGGCCAGGACCCGCAACGCGCTTCCGATTACCTGAACCGGCTATCGGGGCTCCTGCGCTTCCTGCTCTATGAAACATCGGCGCCGGCCATTCCACTGCAGCGGGAACTGGATTTTATCACCACCTATCTCGACCTGCAGCGGATCCGCTTGCACGAGCCGGATCTGATCCGTTTCGAAATGGCCGGAGCAGCTGCGGAGCGGGCCATCGGCCCCATGCTCTTTCTGCCGATCATCGAGAATGCGTTTACTTATGGCGATCCGAAAAAACCGATCACCATTCGGTTTGTGTTCACGGAGCGCGGCATCCAGTTCCAGTGCAGCAATTTCACGGGTGTGCAGGAGTCGATCCACGAAAAAGGACTCGGTCTTCCCCTGATCCGGCGGCGGCTGGACCTGCTGTACCCGGGTCGCCATGAGCTGGTAGTCGAACGCAGGGAGGAGCTATTTGTCGTAACGCTTAACTTGAAAGATGATCCATTGCCTGGTAGTTGAAGACGAGCCCCTGGCGGCGGCACGCATATCGGACTACATCGCACGTTTGCCTGAGTTGCATCTCGAAGGTGTTTGTCATGACCTCGAAGAAGCGAACCGCATGCTGGCCAACCATTCGGTGGACCTGCTCTTTCTCGATATACGCCTCGGTGACCGCTCGGGCTTAAGCCTCCTGCGTTCTGCCAACCGGCCCAGATCGGTGATCCTGACGACGGCCTATGACCAGTATGCCCTGGAAGGCTTTGAGCTGGAGGCAACGGATTACCTCCTCAAACCCTACACCTTCGATCGCTTTCTGCGGGCGGTAGAGCGGGCGAAGGCGCAACGGCCTCCGGCTGCATCGGTATTTATCCGGACCGCCGGCCGCCTCGAGAAGCTGCTGCTTTCCGAACTGCTGTACATCGAAGGGCGCCGCGACTATCGGCGGCTTCAACTTACTAACCGTTTTGTTATGACCTTGCACACGTTCTTTGAGCTGGAAGCCCTGCTTCCTTCCCGTTTTTGCCGCGTGCATAAATCCTGGCTGGTCGGGCTGGATCATATCGAAACCCTGGAGACGAACCGGGTCCGTATCGCCGGCCAATGGATCCCCGTCTCTTCCACGTATCGCCCCCGTCTCCTGGAGCAGCTCTGCCTTTCGAAGGATGCATGAACCGGCATCGCAAACAGTTCGTTTTGCAACTATATTTGAACTGTTGACTGTTGACCGTCACCGTTGACCGAAGATTCTCTTGCGGTCGACCGTTAACGGTCAACCGTCAACCATTAGCTCATTAGCTCATTCTCGAATTCTCGAATTAACCCCGCTTGCTATGCCCCGATCGATCATTGCCGGAATCGGCATGTATGTACCGAAGAATGTGGTCACCAACGATGACCTGACCAAATACATGGAGACCTCCGATGCCTGGATCCAGGAACGGACGGGCATCCAGGAACGCCGCTTTGCCGAGCGGACCGGAGAGACCACGACCACCATGGGCGTGGAGGCTGCGAAGATGGCCATGGAGCGCGCGGGTGTGACGCCACAGGACATCGACTTCATCGTCTTCGCCACGCTTTCGCCCGACTACTATTTTCCGGGATGCGGCGTGCTGGTGCAGCGCGCCCTGGGCATGAAGGAAGTAGGTGCGCTCGACGTGCGCAACCAGTGCTCGGGCTTCATCTATGCCCTGAGCGTGGCCGACCAGTTCATCCGCTCGGGCATGTATCAGAACATATTGGTCATCGGCAGCGAGAAGCATTCTTTCGGCCTCGACCTCAGCACGCGCGGCCGCAACGTGTCGGTGATCTTCGGCGATGGCGCGGGCGCGGTGGTGCTGCAGCCCACGGAGGAAGAAGGCCGCGGCATTCTCAGCACCCACCTGCATTCCGATGGTTCCGAGGCCGAGGTGCTGGCCATGTACAACCCCGGCACGCATGCCAACCACTGGAAGCCCGGCCTGGCCGACTTTAAAGATGCCGAAGTGGCCGAGATGTTCATGAGCCACGAAATGATCGATAACGCCCAGCTCTTCCCGAATATGGATGGACAGACAGTATTCAAAAAAGCCGTGGTGAAATTCCCAGAGGTGATCGGTGAAGCCCTACAGCAGAACGGACTGAAGCCTGACGATCTGAAGCTCCTCGTTCCCCACCAGGCCAACTTGCGCATCTCGCAGTTCGTGCAGCAGAAGCTGGGCCTCCGCGACGAGCAGGTCTACAACAACATCCAGCGCTATGGCAATACCACGGCTGCTTCGGTGCCGCTGGCCCTCTGCGAGGCCTGGCAGGAAGGCCGGGTGCAGAAGGGCGACCTCGTTTGCCTGGCCGCCTTCGGCTCGGGCTTTACCTGGGCGAGCGCGCTGCTGCGGTGGTGACCTCACCCCGCCTTAACCACGAAAGCACGAAGTGCATGAAGAAGCACAAAGAGCTTGTAAGAATTGCAGACTTGAATTAAATTGCGCACCCATTCGCCAACTTAGCTCAGCTGGTAGAGCATTTCATTCGTAATGAAAGGGTCGTCAGTTCGATTCTGATAGTTGGCTCAGAGGCTTCTTCGGAAGCCTTTTTTATTTTGAAAGATGAAGTTTCAGGTTTTTGTTAAACATCCCTAAAACGAAGCCGATAATCTTTATCTCATGGAAAGATTTATTAATTTAAATCATGCGCCTTCGTAAACAACGGGTAACTCGTACGCTGGTTTTTCCGGATACCGAACACCTCGAGGCCTTTTTGAATGAGGTTGGATTACCTGACCATACACGCAACCGGGAATTGCACTTGGTTAGCGCTTGTTTTTCTGAGGAAGACATCTGCCGGGCAAAAGCTTTGCACGGAGCCAACGAAGTTCATCAACCCAAGGAGGAAAACTACTGGCTTTCCCATGTCTTCGAGTTCGTCATCTACCTGTTTCTCCTCGATTAATGATGGTGCCAAATTTGCGGCGGGAAGGTGATGAAAAATCTCTTGGTTCTTTTCGCCCTGCTGATCTCGCTGTCCTTACGCGCCCAATCCGTTAACTATCCCTACCCCGTTCACTACCTCCAGCTTACCATCGAAGGCCAGCCGGTCCGCATGGCCTACATGGATGTTCCCGCCGAGAAGGCTAACGGCAAGACCCTGCTCCTCCTGCATGGAAAGAACTTCAACGGCTTCTACTGGAAAGAGGTCATCCCCTACTTCACCGCCCGGGGCTACCGCGTGGTAGTGCCCGACCAGGTGGGCTGGGGGCTGTCTGACAAACCGGATCTCCATTACAGCTTCCATGGCCTGGCCGAGAACACGCGCAAATTGCTCGACACGCTTCGTATCGAACGGGTGCAGCTCCTGGGGCATTCCATGGGTGGCATGCTGGCCACCCGCTTCGCGCTGCTCTATCCAAACCGCGTGGAGCAGCTCATCCTTGAGAACCCCATCGGCCTTGAAGACTACCGCACCTTCGTTCCCTACCAGCCCCTCGACTCCCAACTGGCTGCCGACAAGCGCTCCGACTATGCCGCGCTCCGCAAATACCAGCAGAGCTATTACCCGCAATGGAAACCTGAGTATGAGCAATACGTAGCCGCCCAGTTCTTCGCCCTGCAGGCGCCCGATGCCGCTGCTGGGGCAAAAGCTTCGGCTTTGACCTATGCCATGATCTACGAGCAGCCCGTTGTCTATGAATTCAGGAATCTGAAGCTGCCCACACTCCTGATCATCGGTCAAGGGCCTGCTCCCGCCCGCCGAAGCCAAAAAACGGGGACAATACCCCGCCCTCGGCCGCTGGCTGAAGACCCAAATCACGGGCTCTAAGCTGGTGGAACTGGAAGGTGTGGGGCATATCCCGCATATCCAGGCTACCGAACGCTTCAATACTACCCTGATCCAATTCCTGGAGGGAAAATGAACCCGGCTGGCATACTTCTTTCAAGAAAAAAAGAA
>CBHWDR010000056.1:0-10342 GCA_966112575.1 uncultured Chitinophagales bacterium | reverse complement strand
CGATGTTTCACCGTTCAATCGACCGTTCGATCATCCCGAAATAAGGAAAAGAGCTTAGGGAGGGTTAAGTCAATGCGCTCAAGACAGCTCCACCGGGAAGACAATCAGCACTTTCCTGCCTTCACCAGGAGCAGACTGGATCCGGACCTTGCCGTTGTGAACGACTACGCAGCTACTGATCACCCCTCCCCTCACCTACCTCTTTCCCTGATCGCTTTTGCAAGTATTCCAGTAGCCAGACGGCTGCGCTGATCCAGGCAAGGCCGATGCAGAAACCGGCCAGGACATCACTGGCGTAATGGAGGCGCAGGTAGACCCTGCTGAAGCCGATCAGGAGGGCCAACAACAGCAGAAGGGTTGTGATCAACCATTTGGCCCGGCGCGACAGGCGTGACTGCCAGGTCAGGTAGACCAGTAATCCATAGAAGACGAAAGCCGAAGTGGCATGGCCGCTGGGAAAACTGAAGTTATGCAAGGGATCGGCGAGGGGATCGGGAGGCCGGGGACGCTGGTAGAATTGCTTCATGAGATAATTGATGCAATAGCCCACAAGGCCAATGAGCAGGATCTCCAGCGTGCGTCTCCGGTATCCTTTTACAAGGTAAATGATGACGAGTAAGGAATAGGCAACCAGGAGAAAATTACGGGAGGCGAGGAAACTGACCGATCGCATTGCCGAGGTGCGGCCGGGATCGATCACGTGCTGCGCCAGCCAGGCAAAGACCGCTTGGTCGAAATCATGCTCCTGCTCGCTCAGCACCTCGTGCACCACCCTAAAGAAGAGCAGCAGCGCTGCCAGCGCCACCAGGAGCAGGACCAGCGCAAGCGGTAGCTTCCGCAGGTATCGATCCGTTGACCGCCTTGTGCTTTGATTCCTCATGCCGCTCATTCGCGTATCTTCCCTGCACCATTCGAAATATGATGCCGCCCTATTCTGCCGGGTACTGGAAAGCCCGGATCCGATCCCACGCCCCCCTCCTGTTCCGGCTCCTGAAGCGGCTCAAGGCTTTGTGGTTTCCGGCCCCGCCCGGTCATCCCCATTTCAAAACCTATGCGGTTACGATCCACCAGCCGCTCCAGCCCAACCGGAAGAAACTGTTGCATGTCATCGCCAATTTCTGGACCGGCGGCTCGGCCCAGCTGATCGTGGACCTGATGGAGCGGCTTGGCCACGCATACGAGCAGGCCGTACTCACGCGGGATGTACCGCCCACGCCCGCCTACAGCGGCTTTCCCCTGCAGGTGCTCACCGAGCCCGAAAGCGAAACGCCCTACCTCGCAGCGCTCCGGCAATTCGCGCCCGACATCGTGCATGTCCATTACCTCGGCCACGAGCGCGATGAATGGGGAAGAGCGGACAAACAGTGGTACGCCACGTTCTTCAAAGCCGCGGAAGTTTTCGGCTGCCCCGTGGTGGAGAACATCAACATCCCTACCCATCCGCTGGTGCATCCGGGCGTCCGCCAGTACGTATATGTCAGCCGCTACGTGCAGGATGAATTCCAGCCGCCGGGCCAGTCCGGGATGGTCATCTATCCCGGCTCCGATTTTGCCCACTTCGACCGCATACCCGAAGCCCAGATCACGGACAACTGTATCGGCATGGTCTATCGTCTGGAACGCGACAAGCTGAACGAGGCGGCGATCGACGTTTTCATCGAAACGATCCAACGGCGGCCGCAAACCCGCGCCCTGATCGTGGGCGGGGGCAACCTGATGGAACCCTTCCGCCAGGCGGTGTCCCGCGCGGGCCTGACGCGCTCGTTCACCTTCACCGGCTATGTCGCCTATGACCAGCTGCCCCGCTATTACCAACAGATGAGCGTATTCGTGGCGCCGGTTCACCGCGAAAGCTTCGGACAGGTAACGCCTTTCGCCATGCACATGGGCCTCCCCGTTGCGGGCTACCGCGTAGGCGCACTCGAAGAGATCATCGGCAAGGACGAGTTGCTCGCTCACCCCGGTGATGCTGCAGGCCTGGCCGAACGACTGGCCCGCTTGCTGGACGACCGCGAGAAGCGACAGGAGATCGGCCGCGCCAACCACGACCGGGCCCGCGCGCAGTTTTCGGTGGAGACTATGATCGAAGCGTACCGCGAGGTCTACGCGGGACAGGGCACATCGCTTCCTCCACAGCAGTCCTGAGCGTAATCTTATTTCCCGAACAAAGATGGAAAACTCATGTGTGGACCGCTAATTGCAACCCTAGCGCTCCTGCCCCGAATGATGACCCGGTAACTTCTGATGTCTGTGACGATTCTAACCATTTTATCATTCAATTCATTCAACAGATGAAAAAACACATGAATTATTTCCCGCTGCTGCTGCTTGCCGGTATACTGGTCAGCAGCTGCTCTTCATCCGATTCGTCTTCGCAAACGAACGCCCCGGATTCCACCACCAGCAACAACGGGACTACCGGCGGTCAGCTGAAACCCAAAGGGGAAGACCCGGCCTGGGGTAAAGACATCGACGATGAAATGCTCGTGGTGATGGAAAAGCTTCAAAGCTATGGCGACAAGCCAATCGAAACCCTGGGCGCCCAGGAAGCCCGACAGCAGCACACGCCCACCGATGCGGTAATGGACGTAATGAAAGAAAACGGCATTGCCATGCCGGTACCGAATTGCGACACGATGGGGATCGACATTCCGGTGCAGGGCGGACAGGTACATGCCCGTGTGTACACGCCGAAGACCGGCGACAGCACCTTCCCGGTGATCGTCTACTATCATGGCGGGGGCTGGGTCATTGCCGACCTCAACACCTATGATGCTTCCGCCCGCGGTCTTTGCGAGCAAGCTGGCGCGGTCGTGGTATCGGTTCATTATCGCCAGGGACCCGAGCATAAATTCCCTACTGCCCACAACGATGCCTTTGCCGCCTACCAATGGGTATTGGCCAACCCCGCGAAGATCAAAGCCGATCCGCGGAAGCTGGCGGTCGCAGGCGAGAGTGCCGGTGGAAACCTGGCCTGTAATGTCAGCATTATGGCAAGGGAACGGGGCGTACAGCTGCCTTTGCACCAGGTGCTCGTGTACCCGGTGGCCAGCAACGACATGAACTCCGAATCCTACCAGAAGTACGCACAGGCAAAACCGTTGAACAAGCCCATGATGGAGTGGTTCGCGACAAATTATCTCGCTAATATGAGCCAGGCCGCAGATCCGCGAATAGCCCTTATCAATGCCAACCTGAAAGGATTACCATCCACCACGATCATCGGTGCCGAGATCGACCCGCTGCAGACGGAAGGCAAACTGCTCTCCGACCGGCTCAGCGCTGCCGGGGTGAAGGTGAACTACAAACTCTATACGGGCGTTACCCATGAATTCTTTGGAATGGCTGCGGTGGTTCCGGATGCCCGGGAAGCCCAGGCGCTTGCGGCCAACGACCTGAAACAGGCGTTCGGCAAATAAGCTAAAACAGATACACCAGCTTCGCCACCGCAAAGAAGGGAACACCGGGCGTGAAATGAATTTCTTCGATCGCAACGGGTTCCTGGGCCAGGCGGCTTTCGGTGGCGAACTGGGTTTCTTTCCATTTGCTGTTGAACAGATTCTGGATCGTGTTGCCCGCTGAAAACCGCCGGGCGCTGAAAGTAAGCGCGTGTTCGCTGATCACATAGCCCTTCGCCACAAGCGAGCGGTCTTCCGTGGCCGGCCGGTTGCCCATGAACCGGTAGCGCCAGCTTCCGCTCCAGCCGTATTCATTTCGGTAGGTCAACCCCCCTGTGCTTGTAAAGCGGGGCGCCAGGGGCAGGAAGCGCTCGGCCTTTGGAACGTCCAGCGCACGAGGATCGGCCAGGCTCGCGTCCACATCCAGGAAGAGCTTCGGCACCAGCTCGTATCGCACCGAAAGATCGATGCCCATGCGGCGGGTGCGTCCTCCCGGTTCCACGATGCCTTCATCGCCTACATAAACAAACTCCTGGTCGAGCCAGAGATGCCAGAGGGCCGACTGAATCAGCAGGCGCTCCACCGGCTTGAGAACCACGCCCAGGTCGGTTCCGTAGGCAGGTGGCAGTATTTTCCGACCGCGCTCCCGAACGGCGACGCGGGTATCGTTGCTGTGAAATCCTCTACCGTTGTACAGGTAGAAACGCGCCCGCGGACCCAGCCGGTATTCGAGCTGCAGCTTCGGGCTCAGGATGGCCGAACGGGTCTGGAGCCGCTGCCCCAGCAGTGCATCATCGTACCGGTTCACGAACCGGTCGGCGCGGAGGCCCAGGGTCAGGTCGAGCCGACGAAGCACGGTGGTTTTCTGCTCCACCCAAGCGCCAAGGTTGGTTTCGCGGATCGCGCCGCGGCGAATCGCTTCGGTGGTCAGCATACGGTCCTTCGTCCGCGAGAGCTCGATATCAGGAACATCATCGGTTCGGAACTGGATCCCCGCCCGCGTGGTGGTCGGCAGGTCACCAATAAACCAGGACTGGCTATAGCTTCCGTTATAGCCCAACAAGGTCCTTCGCTCCTGCTGCCGAATCTGGTCGCCGTTGATGGGATCCTCCCGGAAAAAGGTGAAGTTGGAATAAAGGGTAAAGTCGTACTTCGTAGCGAACACCTGGTTCCGGATGACGGCGCCGTTCCGCATCCGGGTGTCCGAGCGCAGGGAGAGATTGTAGCGGGCCGTATTCCCCCCTTCGGTATCGTCGATCGCTCCGTAAAAGCCAATGGCGCCACTGGCCACTGCGCGCTCGGGGATCTGCCCCGAGGCATTCCACCGGCTGCCGAAAGCCGAGACGCTTGCCGTCAGCACCGTATGGCTGGCGAGCGCAAGCCGGTATTTCAGCTGCCCGTTGAAGCGCCGGAAACCCTGGGGACTATCGAAATAGCCCCGCGAAAGAAAACCTTCACCGGCAAGGTACAGGTCCTGCCCGGCCCCGTTCCGCGACCTGATCAGATTAACCCCCGCCACAGCGCGCAGGGTGTGAAAACTGCCACCCTCCAGTTTCAGGAAATTGTTTTCGAGAACGGCCCGAGTCTCGAAATCCACATAACCCGCCGTGGTAAAATTTCCCTTGTCGGCGAAGTAAGGCCCCTTGTTGAAGTCCACCCTGGCGATCAGCTCAGGGATAAGGAAATGCAGGTCGGCATAGCCCTGGCCGTGCGCGTGCGACACCATGTTCACCGGCATTCCATCCACATTGATCCGGATATCGGTGCCGTGGTCGATGTCGAAGCCGCGGAGGAAGATCTGCTCCGACTTGCCGCCGCCGGCATGCTGGCCGATGAACAGGCCGGGAACGATCCGCAACACTTCCTGGGAATTGCTGATCGGGCGCAATTGGATATCGAGCTGCGAGATATTCCGGAATACACCGGCCGCACGCCCGTCGATCCGCACTTCCTTCAGGGAAGGTGCGATCGGCTGCAAGAGCAGGACCAAGGGGCCCGCCGCGTTTTCAAGCACGGAAGCATCCACCGGTCGCGTTTCAAATCCCGGGCAAGCCAGGCGTAACCGCAGGGGATGTGAAAGCCGGCGCAAAACGATCCGCCCCGGGTCGTTAGTGTGCCCGAGAAGGCTGTCGGAAGGGCCGCGCACCGCCACGTCGGGCAGGGGCAGACGGCTGCCTTGGTCAAGGACCAATAATTCGAAAGACCGGGTTTGCGCAAGGGCTTGTCCATGGCCGGCCAATAGCACAAGCAGGAGCACACAGGCGGATCGCAAGAGCAAAAGCAAAGTGATGATTTTAATATTCGATTATTACTTTATTCATCCATACACCAGCCGCTCCACCGTCCAGAACGCAGCTACGGCGGCGATGAGCACCGAAGCGGGGTACACGATCCACCGGCGGTACTGCACCCGTTTGCGCAGGGGCAGGATGATGCCGCAGAAAACGAGGAGCACGATGGCCAGCTGGCCCAGTTCCACACCCACGTTGAAAGAAACCACCGAGGTAAGGAACTGGTTCCGGGGCAGGCCCACCTCCGCCAGGGCAGCGCCGAAGCCCAGGCCATGAATGAGACCGAAGAGAAAGACCACCACGAGGCGGCGGGCGCTCAGTTGCTGGTGCAGGAGGTTCTCCACAGCCACGAAGACGATCGAAAGCGCGATGAGCGGCTCCACGATCCGTGCGGGCAATTCGATACTGCCACCCAGGCTCAGGGCAAGCGTGATCGAATGGGCCAGCGTAAACACGGTCGACTGCCAGAGAATACTTTTCAGCTTCGTATTCAGGAAACAGAGCGCCAGGATGAAGAGGATATGATCCAGCCCGGCGGGAAGGATATGCTCAAATCCGAGGCGGCCGTAAAACAGGGCCACCTCCCCTGCCGGCGCGCGCTCCAGCTCGAGGTTGGCCGTGTGTGCGTAGACGGCAGACGGCAGGACCGTCACCAGCAGGATGAGCAATAAAGACCGCGGTTTCATGGCTTCCGGATTCGTTGTTTCAGGGAAGGATCAAGAACGGGGTTCAGCTTCTGTGCGTCCAGGAGCAGTTGCGCTGCTTTTTGATTATCGCCCGCAGCCCGGTAGATCAGGCTGGCGCGACAAAGGAAATCGGGATGTCGATAACTGGTGCGTTCAGCCACTTTCAGGTAAGGCAGGGCCGCAGCAGCGTTTCCGGCGGTGTAATAGCACCAGGCTACCAGGTCGTTTACTTCAATATTGTCGGGGCGTCGGCTGTATTCCGCTTTTGCATGTTTCAGGGCTTTTTCATGTTCACCAAGGTGGTTATAGACCCAGGCCAGCTCCTTATCGGCATGATGATTCGGTGCGCCTTCTCCTGCATTGCCGGCTTTTACCAATTCGTCCGCCATCGCTTCCAGCTCTTTGCGGCCTTCTGCCCCGGCACCCGATGCCGAATAAAAACCGATCAGCAACTCGCGATATTCAAGTTCGGAAGAGATCGCACGCGCCTGCTTAACCAGGCCAATGGCCTGGTCGTAATGACCCGAATCGGCTGCCAGCCTTGCCTGCCCGGCCAGCGCGTGGCCATAGCCCGGCCGCTCGCCCAGAGTGATGGCATATTGCATGGCTGCGTAATCGCGCTTGCCCGAAAGCTCGTACAGCCGGCCGAGCTGCATGCGCGCCCAGCAGGTGGACTCATCGCCATAGCCGCCGGCTTCAACCGCCATCTTCATCGCCTCGATGGCGCCGGGCAGATCACCATGCAATTCACGGAGATAACCCACCCGTGAATAGGAACGGATGTCGGGACGGATGTTGATCATCTTGTCGCAGTGCTCAACGGCCCGGGCATAATCGCCCAGCTCCACATAAGCATCTACGAAAACACCCTGGAGGAAGGCATTGTAGCTCTGGATCGCAGCTGCCTTTCCGGCGGTCTGGAGGGCATCGGTAAAATGATGCTGTGACAGCTGTACAACGGCTTTCAACAAAAGGGCATCGAAAAGTTCGGGGCGTTCCGTCAACACGCCGTCGATCAGCCGGAGTGCGGCTGTATTGTAATAATCGTAATCACCGGTGACCCGTCCTTCCTGTATATAGATCGAAGCCAGGGCCATTGCCGCCTTCACATCTTTCGGATTGTCGCGCAGGGTCAGGAAATAGCTGTTCGCGTCGGCCTTCACCTTCGGCCATTCCGGTAGCATGGAGGTGGGCCCGCTGCGTTCATGGATGGCGGAAAGGACCATGGGTTGCTTCTTGTCCCGCAGCACGATGAAAGCGGTCAGCCCGAGAAAGAAAAAGACCAGCGAGAAAGGGAGTAATTTTTTTTTCATACGCAGAAATTAAAAAGGGCGGCAGGCAGGGCCTGCCGCCCGGGTGATCAGTTTTTAACGATCTGTACCGACTGTTTCAGCACACCATCCTTCACCGCCTTGATGAAATAGGTGCCATTGGGCAGGTCGGCCGTGCGCAGGAGCACACTGTAGCTGCCGGCGTCCTGGCGGGCATCGACCAGTGTGCGCAGCAACGAACCGCTGGCATTATACAGCTGGATGCTCACGCGGCCTGCTTCTTCCATGCGATAGCGCACCGTGGTGACCTGATTGCTCGGGTTGGGCGCTGCCGTTACGAAGAGCTCGGGCGCCCCGATCGCCACGATATTCTGGCTCGGCGGCAGCACCGGTGGCTGCTGGTAGCCGGTTGGGCGTCCCGCACAATTGCAGGTGCCCGGCCAGGGCGTCTGCTCGTAGGGGAAAGCCATGCGGAATGCCGTGTCGTTCCGCTCTACACGGGTCGTGTAGGCGAGCACCTGCCCCAGGCGCGCCGGGTCTTCGTAAGAGAGGCCGATGGCCGCGAGGACCACACCGCCTACTGCCTGCAACTCGATGCGGGTCACATCATCTTCCAGCCTACGACCGTTCGGGAATCCATCCATGTTGGGAATGAACTGCAGTGATGCATTTCCATTGTATGCCGGGTCGGTCAGTCCCAATACCGCTGCCTGCACAAGGCCCAGCGAAGAGAATTTGGGATCGTTGCGGGGCGTGGGCGGCACCGCCATGTTCAGGCGGAGCATATCGCCACCATTGGGCAGGAAATTATTGATGAAGGGCTTGCCCGCTGCCAGCGGATTGCCTGCAGGCTTACCCGTGGCCAACTGATAGGGTCGAAGATTTGGCACACCCGTATGGAACAAGGGCCAAAGGTCTACCGATCGCGGCTTGCCAGGACCGGGAAGCAACAGATTTCCTGCGATCGCATCATCAAGGGCCGTACCGGCAACGGCTGCCGTGCCCTTCAGAGGGAACAATCCGTTTTTCGTGTTCCGGAAGTCGAACTGGCCGAGCGAGTTGGCCTGTACGCGCAGGGGTGCGAATGCCGGCACTGCGGGACCGAACTGGCTGTCGTCCATGTACAGCGCGAGCTCTGGATTATAGAAGGAATTATTGAATACGTCCACGGTCGACTCTTCATAAGGTGTCAGCGCATTCCAGAGGTCCTTATTGCCGATCGGGTTCACCACCTCGTTGGTCAGGGGCATGCCCAGGCGGGATACCTGGACCCAGGAACCGGTGTAGGACTCGGTGCCGTTGCCGTTGAGGGTACGGATCTTCCTGCGGCTTGCCGAAGCCCAAACGCCGATCACATAATCGCCGTCGAGGATATTGGCTGCCTGGCTTACCGGTTTGTGATCTTTTTGCAGCGTGTTGATATCCACCTGCACGGCGATCGTCAGCACGTTCTTGCATTTCAGTCCATCCACCGGTGTACCCGACGTAGTGCGGGGTACATCTCCGAGATCGAAGGCGCCGCCGAGATCTACGAAGAAGGGATCATCTACCGGGCCGCAGAACACTTTCTCGCCGGTGCTGGCGGAAGCAATGGAGCTCTGCATGAGGGTGGTGTAATCCGGTGCGTTCAGTCCCACCGGACTGCTGATCGAGCGCGGCCCTACATTAGGCGGAGGCACGACGCCTGCGGCCACGATGGTTTGAAAATTCACACCGCCGTCCATGCTGCGCTCCAGCATATAGGTCGTCTTCAGGTTCTGCTTTCCAAGTCGGATGTTGAAGAACGTAGCGGGATCTTCGTTGGTCTTCGAGAACGTGAACCGGTACACGATATCATCGCCACCGGTATAGGTGTTGTTGGCCGTGTTGTTGTCCACGTGGATCTCATAGCGCACGTTCTCGCTGAACTGGTAATAGTTCGGGCCACCCTGGGGCAGCTGGAACGGGTAATAGTTGGCGATGATCGTCACCTTGTTGGGATCATCGGGCGACCGGAATGCGTAGAGGTCGGTATTATCGGCTGCCGGGTCGCCCAGGAGCAGCGGTGCTTCGCGGTGGCTGGATGCGAACAACGTCATGGGGAACGTCTGCACCAACATCAGCGTCAGCAGTATATAAGCATATATCTTCTTTTTCATAACTCTGATTTGGATGGTTATTGGTTTTGGATCTGCGTACCGCGCCATGGGGTTTGCACATAAGGGAACGCAGGCTTGAACGTGGTATCGTTCATTTCCACGCCGGTGGAGTACTGCAAGGTGTTCACGAGGCGGTTGGTCACCGGGGTTGTGGACGTGCTCGGGTTGTAGTCGTCATACCAGAGGCCGATGGCCGCGAGGACCACACCGCCTACTGCCTGCAACTCGATGCGGGTCACATCATCTTCCAGCCTACGACCATTGGGGAATCCATCCATATTGGGGATGAACTGAAGTGATGCGTTTCCATTGTATGCCGGGTCGGTCAGTCCCAATACCGCTGCCTGCACGAGGCCCAGCGAAGAGAATTTGGGATCGTTGCGGGGCGTGGGCGGCACTGCCATGTTCAGGCGAAGCATATCGCCACCATTGGGCAGGTAATTGTTCACGAACGGCTTGCCCGCTGCCAGCGGATTGCCTGCAGGCTTGCCGGTGGCCAACTGATAGGGTCGAAGATTTGGCACACCCGTATGGAAGATCGGCCAGATATCCACGGAG
>CBHWDR010000055.1:0-10519 GCA_966112575.1 uncultured Chitinophagales bacterium | reverse complement strand
GCTGCTCGCCCAGGCCTTCGCAATCCTCTTCCTTGAGCAGGGCTTTCACCAGCTCCACGTCTTCCTGCACTTCCTGCAGGGCTACGCCCGCCATGTTCTTCAGCGGCAGCTTGCCGGTGCGCACGAGGCGGTCGCGCCAGTTCTCTACCTGATCCTCATCGGAAAGCAGTTCCCACTTCAGGTTCCACGACTGCAGGCTATCCAGCTCAAAGATCTCTTCCTCGCGCAATAGCTCGTTCTCGTCTTCGTAACGGATATCGAGCACGCGGTTGTAATAGGCTTTGAACGGGTTCTTGAAGAAGGCCACGAAAGATTCCAGCTGGATCTCCTCCGTCTTGAAGGGCTCGGGTGATTTGCTCATGTCGATCAGGCCGGAGTTGTCACCGGTCCGCTCGATGAGGTAGTTGTACAGCTCCCCGTCCACCGTGTAGCGACGGCTGAAGGAGTGCAGGGGCTGCACCTGCACCAGCGCCTTCCGCACATCGGGCTGGCCCTGGCATTTGCGCTGGATATAGTCAAAGAGTTCATCCACGAGGGCAGAAGGCGGCAAGGAGGAATTGTCCTTCGCACTTTGTCCTACGTAAGAAATATAGAGGTACTCCCTTGCCGAGAGCAGGGTCTCGAGGAAGAGGTGCTTGTCGTTGTCCTTGATATTCCGGTCCCCGGTGCGCTTCTCGAGGGTGAGGAGGGAGAAGGGAACGGGTGTCTCACGGCGCGGGAACTTATCGCTGTTCATTCCCATCAGCGCCACCACCTTGAAGGGAATGGAGCGCATGGGCACGAGCGAGCAGAAGGTGATGCCGCCGCCGGCGAAGGCCGCGTTGCGGCGCGCATGGCTGAGCGATTGCAACAGGTCCTGGGCAAACACATCGAAGGAAACGGGTTCTTCCACCAGGTCGAACAGGGTATTGTAGGCCTGCAGTTGCTGCAGGAGCACGGCATAGTCTTCCTCCACCGAATCCTCTACTTCATACACGAGCTGCTGCACCAGCCATTTCACGTGCTCCACCCAGTCGGCAATGGGCCGGTCGCGTTTGCGCTGCTTCAGCGCCTCCACCAGCGTGCGCACGAAATGACAGAAGCGCACGAGCTCCAGCGATTCGGCGCCTTCCACGAGGTCTACCGGGTAGAGCTCTTCCCCTTCATAGGTATAGGCTTCTTCACCGCCGAGACAAAGGCCGAAGAGCAGGCGCTTGAGTCCATATTCCCAGCTCACGTAAACGGTGTCGTCTTCTCGCTTTCCTTCGATGCCGAAGCGGATGTTGGCCCGGTCCACGGCTTTGCGGATCAGCGCTACCTGGTGAATGCCGAAGCGTTCGCGGATCCAGGAAGAATCGAGCAGCTGCAGGATCGACTCGGCACGGAAGCCACCTTCAGTGAGCTGCAGCAGGGCCGAGAGTGCATGCACGATGCTATCGTTGCCGGCATAGCCTTCGTCGGCAATGCTGTATTTGAATCGATAGGGGGCGTTGTCGAAAACGGCCTTGATGTACGGTGCATACGCGTCGATATCGGTCACCATCACCACCACATCGCGGGGCGAGAGCTGTTCTTCCCGCTCATCTACGAGGTGCACGAGATAGTTGTAGAGCGACTCCACTTCGCGCGCGATGGTATAGCAGGCATTCACCGTTACCGAGCCATCGTCGAGCAGGGCGGGGTCCACTTCTTCCCGCTTTTCCGTATTCCGGTTGTAATACACATCCTGCTGAATGAGGTGCAGCAGGGTATCGGCCTCCGGCGCTTCATCGGGCAGCTCCTGGTAGGCGTTGAGGAAGTCCTCGTATTTAAAGAGCAGGGAATAGGTATCACGGATCACCTTTCCCCAGCCGAGGAGGAGGTTGTTGCCGCTCTCCACTTCACCCGGCTGCACGAAGCCTTTGCGAAGCAGGGTCTCGAGCTGCTTCTCGTGCACGGTATCGAACCAGTATTGGGTAGGCGCCGGGTTCTGCAGGTAGAAGATCACGTCCAGGTGATCGGCGAGGCGATGAAGGATCTGCAGGTGATAGGGCGTGGTGATCGAAATGCCGAAGACATGGATCTGCCCGAACTGCCGTTGCAGGCGCTCGCCTTCGTTGGGGTCGCGCAGTTTCTCCAAGATGTACACGGCCTGCTCGGTCTTATCGGAGAGCCGGTCGCCGGCGAGGGCGCGCGCCTTCGTCCAGAGATATTCCTGCCAGTCTTCATGCGGCCCGAATTCGGCCTTGCCGTTTTTCCAGTGATGGATATAATCGGGACGGTAGATCTGGTACTGGTCGAAAAGGTCGGCCAGCTTCGAAGCGAGCGACATGCGCTTCACCTCTTCGCAGGGATCATCGAGGTAATATTCGGCGATCGCGGGGAAGCGTTGCAGGAACTCGGTTTCACCCAGCAGGCGGTAGATCAGCCAGCTGAGATGGTCCGAAGAAAACGAGGGCGCATAGGAGCCGCCGAGGTATTTGTAGAGCGTATGAACCAGGTCGTTGGGCTTGAGAAAGCGGATATTGGCGGCGATGCCGATGTTTTTGTTCGATGCGATGCCGGTCTTGAGCCAGGTGTTCATCCCCTCGGTCTGCGTAACGATGTAGTAAGGCTGGAACACGGCGGGGCGGGCAGCGCGGAGCTGCTCCTGCAGCTGGGCGGAGAGTTGTTCGAGCGTGTGGGATGCAAAGAGGGTTAATGCCATGGTCAACGAATGGTTTGGATACGGTCGATCAATCCCGAGCCCCGCTGTACGCGCTGGGCCACGGCATGCAGGATCACGGTTTCGGGCCCCTGGAGGAGCACGGCTTTCCGTGCGCGGGTCACCGCGGTATAGAGCAGCTCGGAGGTGAGGAGCGCATTCTCATTCGGCGGAAGCGCGATCAGCACCTTGTCGAACTCCGAGCCCTGGCTCTTGTGGATGGTCATGGCGTAGACGGTCTCGCAGGCGCCGAGGTAGGCCGGAAGAACCGAGCGCAGTCCGCCGGCGCCGTCGTCGAACCAGGCGCGCAGCACCCCTTTTTCATCGGAGCGCAGGATGCCCGTGTCGCCGTTGAAGAGACCCAATGCGTAGCTATTGCGCGTGATCATTACGGGCCGGTGCTCATAGTGTTCCGCACCGCGGTTGATGAGTCCCTTGCGGTGCAGGTAGTCCTCGATGCGGCGGTTGGTGGGATACACCCCACCCTGCCCTTCGCGCAGGGCGCAGAGCACGCGGAGGCGATTCAGTTTTTTTAGTGCTTCGGCGATATCGGTTTCGCGGATGTATTCGGAGAAACCGTCGACGAAGGCTTCAAATGTTTTTTCGCCCGCCTCCGGATCGATGGTGATCTCCGGGTCCGTTGCCGGCGCGAAGAAAGCCTGCACACCCTCGGCCTGCTGGCCGATAATGGCCCGGCTGAAACGGCCAATACCTGCCTCACCGGCAAAGCGATGGCTGTAACGCAGCTCGATCACGTGCTCGAAGAGCGGGTGGTCGGAAGCGGCAGCAAGGTCTTCAGGCACGCCGTTCGACGCATCGGTGAATGCATTGACCCAGGCGCGCGTTTCCGGACGAAGCCGATTCAGTTCGGTTTGTGCCTGGCAGAGGTCGCCGAAGAGGCTGCCGGCTTCAACGGAAGCCAGCTGATGGCGGTCGCCAAGCAGGATGAGGCGTGTCTGCGGACCGATGGCGGTGAGCAACTTGGCAAAGAGCGCCGCATCGATCATCGAGCTTTCATCGATGATCACCACGTCGGCGTCGATGGGATTCTTCGCATCGTGGCGGAAGCGGGTGGTATCGGGAATGAAGCCCAGGAGGCGGTGAAGGGTTCGCGGTTCCAGGGCCTTGAGCTGGTCGGTAAGTTGCAATTCTTTGGGCAGCTCGGCACGCAGGAGCGATTCGTGCATGCGGGCTGCGGCCTTGCCCGTGGGTGCGGCGAGGGCCACGCGGAGGCCGGGTTGCGCGGTAAAGAGCAGGGCGAGGATGCGGGCAACGGTGGTCGTTTTCCCGGTGCCCGGTCCGCCGGTGATGATGGTGAACTGGTTGCGGAAGCCGAGTAAGGCCGCCACCAGCTGCCAGTCGGTGGGCTCGCCTTTGCGTGCCTGCGGGGGGAAGAGCTGGCGGATCACGGGTGCCAGCGCTGCTAGTTCCTGCACCCGGCCGGCTTCGAGGCTGCGTTCCTGTTGGAGGAAATGGCGGAGCCGGTCGAGGATGGCCGTCTCGTATGCGAAATAGCGATGCAGGTAAAGCCGTCCGCCATGAAGCACGAAGGGCTGGCGTTCACCTTGCCGGGCCACGAGGGGCAGGGCGCGGAGCGTGGTCTCGTGCGACCGCGACTTCAGCTCGAAGGGGGCCTCCTGCAGGGCCGCATCGAAGCTCTCGAGGGGCACGCAGATATGGCCTTCGGCCAGCTTTTTCGACACCAGCCAGGCATAGGGCAGGAGGCGCTCTTCGCCGAAGAGTCCTGCAAACTGGTGATGAACGTCATTGGTGATGGTCATGGCAGTGGTTTACGTAGTGATCGCAACGTTCCGGCTGCGTCAATTTACCGAATACGAAGGATTCCGCATCGGTGATCAGCGCCGTAGTTTTTTACAGTTGGTCCAGGCTTGTTGTTGTTGGGATGGTCACTCCGGATCGATCGAACACTTTTCCGGTATCAAAGGGACGAAAAATCGGGCGAACTACCAAGAGAAAGCGCGCTCCGCGCGGTTTTGGGGAGAAGTATGTGGATTCTTTTGAAGAGGGTGGCTTCGGTGGTTAGTGGTTTTCTTGGGGGGACAACCTTGAAGGTTTTATAAACCTTCAAGGTTTACGCGCGCGTGCGCGCCTTTAAAAATCCCCGGATGATCCCCGAAAAAGGGGAGAAAAGGGGCAACCTTGAAGGTCTTTAAGACCTTCAAGGTTTGGAGCTCCCCAAAGCAAGTTCTCTCCACCCCCCTCGCCTCATCACAAAGCCTTCAACAACCGCCTTCCGCATAAAGGATACAGCCGCTGGTAATCGGCATCCGCTGGCGTCTTGTAATAAACCAGCTCCTCACCGGTGAGCACCAGCTCCGCACCGAAAGCCGAGGCGGGATAGGCGCTGGAATGGATGGACGTGAACTTCTGCTGCAGCCGCGGATCGTAACGACAGACCTGCCGCAGCAGCTGCCGGAACGGGCCGCCCGATGCCGCGATGAGGTGCATGCCGGCAGCCGGGCCTTCGACCAGCAATTGCAGGAAACCGTTATGGAGCCGGCGTTTCGGCGATGCCAGCAGGTGAAAGAGATCGTCAATGAGCACCAACAGCGGCGGATGGCTGCCCTTCACCTTCATCCTCCGGCGGCGCTCCGCCAGCAGGCGGGTGAAGAAAGCCTCCGGTCCCGCGTCTTCACTTCCGGCGAGCAAACTGCAGAACAGCCAGGTGCGTTGCGGCACCGGGATGCGCGCCACAGCCTCCTCATGCGTGAGGGCCGCTGCCACCAGCGGACGGCAGCCCTGGTCCGACCAGCCAGTCCAGAGCTGCGCGAAGAAGGCATCGGCACCAGCCCGGTCGGCGTACGACAGGAAGAGGTGGGGCATCCGGGAAAGGTCATGCGAAATGGGAATTCCCGAACTGGTTTGTCCGATGGTCAGTGGCAACAACATGGTGGTGGAGGACAAACCTAGAACGATTCACGGTCTTCGGCAATGCGGAATTATTGCGCAGAATCTTTCCACAGCCTGTAACGATTGCGCAGCAAGGCTTTCGCCGGCGCGAGCTCATTTGTGCACACGGATTTTGTCATCAGATCTAAGCAAAAGCTCTTATTCTTCCGGGATTTGCCGATTCCTTAACGCAGGGCATTCCGCCAGGATAACTAAGTTTGAAGCAAGCCACCAAATCAATCACTTGCAACCCATTCTGCTCCGCCCGGAAAACACGGCCTTCGACCTGTTCCGCCTCTTCGAAGGCACGCCCGATCTTTTTTGCATCGCGGGTAAGGATGGCTATTTCAAATACTTCAACCAGGCAGTTTGCGAAACCTTGGGCTACTCGCGCGAAGAACTCTATGCCCAACCCATCTTCCAGTTCATCCACCCCGATGACCGGGAGCTCACCGCGCGCAAGCGTGCCGAGCTGCTCGAAGGCAAGGCCCTGACCGACCTGGAGAACCGCTACCGCACGCGTTCGGGCGCCATCGTATGGCTGCACTGGACCTCGATCTACTTCGCCGACCAGGAGATCGTCTTCGCCATCGCCAAGGACGTCACCGAACGTAAGAAGAAGGAAGAAGCGATCGAAGAGAATTACCGCAACCTGCAAAGCATCGCCAGCCATTTTAAGTTCCGTCTCGAAAAAGACAAGAAGCACCTTGCCCGCGAATTGCATGAAGAACTGGCCCAACTGGCTACCGTGGTGCGGATGGACCTCACCTGGCTGCGCGAACAGAACAGCAACCGCGAACTCGAAGAACGCATGGAACGCGCGCTCCTGGCCCAGGAGCTGCTCATCCACTCGATCCGCCGCCTCTCCTACACCATCAGTCCCAGCATGATCGACGACCTCGGGCTGAAGGAAACCCTGCAGTGGCTCTGCGAGGAGTTCACCCAGCTGAATCGTATTCCCTGCACATTTTACTGCGACGTGGAAGAGGATATCCTGTCGCACGAAGTGCAGGTCGACCTTTTCCGCATCTGCCAGGAAGCGCTTTCCAACGTGATGCGCCACGCCGCGGCCGGCATGGTCGGTGTGCGGTTGGAATATCTCAATCAACGGGTACAACTCAGCGTGCGGGATGATGGTAAAGGCTTTGATGTCGCCGCAGTCTCGCAGGCACTGGGACTGGAGAACATGAAAAAGCGCGCGGCTTCGATCCCCGGCCGGCTGTTGGTGGAGTCGGAGCCCGGTGCGGGCACCTGCATCCGCGTTGAAATCAACGTACCCTTCAAGGCCTGAGGCCCTCGTTTCTAATAAAGATTAGAATTGGTCAGCAGCCCCGCCCGTCGGGGTATTTTTGTGCGCGGAACCTTCGGGCGGCCCATTTGTTTAACCGGAAACCATGAACATCCTTCTGATCGAAGACGAACCAAGCGTCGCGGGCATTATCAATCGCGGACTCACCGAGAACGGCTACCGCGTTACCGTGGCGCCCGATGGCAACCTGGGCCTGCAGATGGCCCTGAACAACGGCTTCGACGTGATGATCCTCGACATCATGCTGCCCGGCGTCAACGGCATGGAGATCTGCCAGCGCATCCGTGCTGCCAAAGTGCATACACCCATCCTCTTTTTGACCGCCCTCGGCACCACGGAGAATATCGTGGCGGGACTGGGCGCGGGCGCGGATGACTACCTCGTGAAGCCCTTCAAGCTCGCCGAGCTCGAAGCGCGCATCAAATCCCTGGCACGCCGCAGCCAGCGGACCACGCAGGAGGAAGAGGAGCGCCAGTACATCAACGATATCATGATCGACAGCCGCTCGAAGGAAGTGCAGGTCGACGGCCGGGCTGTGGCGCTCACCTCCACCGAATTCCGCCTGCTCGAGTTCTTCCTGCGTAACCGCAACCGCGTGGTTTCGCGGATGGAAATCCTCGAGAAAGTCTGGGGCATCGATTTCAACATGAGCACCAACGTGGTGGATGTGTATGTGAACTATCTGCGGAAAAAGCTCGGCGGCACCGACGGGAAAAAGCTCATTCAAACCGTGGTGGGCATGGGCTACATGCTCAAAACCGGATAAAGAAGCACGATGAAGATCCAGTCGAAGACCACCCTGCTGTTCACCATCCTCACCGCCACCATCTTCGTGATCCTCAACGTGACGGTCTACTTCATCATCAATGCCTTTGCGCACCGCGATTTCAACAAGCGCCTGGAGCTGCGCGCACGCATCTCTTCGAAGTACCGGTTTGAAAAAGACAAGGTCTCCACCCAGGCTTTCTCCGAACTCCAGCGCCAGTACCTCGAGCGCCTCCCCGAAGAGATGAGCTTCATCGTGCGTACCGATTCCCTGCAGACCGCTCTCCTGCCCACGCAGTTGAAAGAGCTGCCGGCGAACTATCTCCGGGAGATCGGAGCTGCCGAAGGCAATACCGTTTACTACCAGACCCATTTCCGGCATTTCGCGGGCTTCCGCTACGACGATGCGGGACGCTCCTACCTCGTGATCGGCTCGGCCACGAACCAGTATGGACAGGAGATGATGCGGCAGCTGCGCTGGATCAAATTCCTGAGCGTGGCGGTGTGCGTGCTGCTGATCTATACCGTGGGCATGTACTTCTCACGCAAGACCTTTCAGCCTTTCCGCGAGCTGATCCAGCGGGTGAAGGAGATCAGCCAGGGCAACCTGCACCTGCGCCTCAAGCCCCGCGAGGGCAACGACGAGATCGCCGAGCTCAATGCTACGTTCAATGAAATGCTCAACCGGCTCGAGACCGCCTTCGAGACCCAGAACAATTTCATCTCGCATGCTTCGCACGAATTGCGCACCCCGCTGACCGCCATCATCGGCGAGGCGGAGCTGGCGCTTTCGCGCAACCGCAGCACGGAGGAATACCAGCAAAGCCTGCAGCTGATTGTTCGCCAGGCAGAGAAACTCCAATCCCTGTCACGCGGCCTGCTGGCCCTCGCGCAGACCGGCTTCAACGGCAAGACCCAGACCTGGTCGGCCATCCGGCTCGACCAGCTGCTTTTCGATGTAAAGGAAGATTGCGATGCGATCAATCCCGGCTGCACCATCCGCATCCGCATGGACCGCCTGCCTTCCGATGAACGGGAGCTGAGCATCGATGGCAACTATGCCCTGCTCAAGACCGCCATCAACAACGTGGTGCTCAACGCCTGCAAGTATTCGCGCAACCAGCCGGTAGACCTGCAGCTGCAGGCCGGCACCGAGTTGCTTACCATCATCGTGCAGGACCGGGGCATTGGCATCCCGGGCAATGAGCTCAAATACATTTACGATCCCTTCTTCCGCGCTTCCAACACGCTGAACTACGAAGGCTATGGCATCGGCATGCCGCTGTCGTACAACATCATCCAGCTTCACAAGGGGAAGATCGACGTGCATTCCGAGCTGGGCGTGGGCACGATCGTGAAGATCGCACTGCCTCTTAGCAAATTTTAATCTCTTTATTAGCGGATTCTTATTTCATCCTTATTCCGTGTTAATACCGGCCAGGCAGTTTTGTGTTTCAAACAAACGCTATGGCAAACATCCTGATACCTACCGATTTCACACCTGCTTCCTTGCAGTGGGCTGACCGCTACCTGCGCGGGGAAGAACAGCAACGCAACAATCTCGTGCTCTTCCATGCTTTCGATCTTCCCTCCTCGCCCTACGACCTGCTGGCAGCGAAGGACCCCGCTTTCGAATTGATGACCGAAGCCTTCCGTGCTGCCTGTGTGCAGCTGAAAGAAAAGCATGGAAATGCGATCGACCGGATCGTGGTCCGTTGCATGACGGGCAATACCAGGGCCCTGTTCCGCAACTTTATCGACGCGCAGGACATCGACCTGATCTATTGCCCCGATGACTATCTCTTTACCCGCGTGCATGCGCGCAGCCTCGACCCGACTTCCTTCTTCCGCCATGCCGGTGTGCCCTTGGTGAAGACCACCGCACGCCGACGGGAAGACAGTTTCGTTATCTCCAATGCCCTGCAGGTTTCTCCTTCCTGAGCGCTTCAACCCTTACCATGCTCCTGAAAAAGAACATCCCCTTCCGCTATGTGTTTGGCAAGATCCGGTACGAGCTGCTCGTGATCGCGCTTTACGCCATTCTCGTATCCGTGCTCTATGACAACTACCACCTGACCGGGATCTCGATACCCATCTCGGTGCCGGCGATGCTCGGCACGGTGATCTCCCTGCTCCTGGGTTTCCGGAGCAACCAGGCCTACGACCGATGGTGGGAGGCCCGGCATATCTGGGGGGCCATCGTCAACGATGCGCGCACCCTGGGCCGGCAGGTGATGCGCTTTACCCCTTACGACGGATCGGAAGAGATCGAGGCCTTCCGCGAACGCTTCATCCGCCGGCAGATCGGCTGGTGCTTCGCCCTGTCGCGGCACCTGCGCGGACAAAGGACACTGCGCGGCCTCGACGCCTATCTCGACAAAAAAGAGTTTGATTTCGTAGCACAGCAGGATCACGTGCCTTCCACCTTGCTCGACCTGATGAGCCGCGACGTGCAGTGGGCGCTGGAAGTAGGCTGGATCAACCGCTTCCAGCAGGTGGAGATCGATCGTACGATCACGAGGCTGACGGAGAGCATGGGCAAATGCGAGCGCATCAAGAACACCGTGTTCCCGCACACCTACAGCCTCTACATCCACCTCTCGCTGATCCTGTTCATCGTGCTCCTGCCCTTTGGCGTGATCGAATATTTCGGCGTATTCGAAGCCCCGCTGGTGATCGCGATCTCGGCCTGCTTCCTGCTCATCGAGAAGATGGCCATCCACCTCCAGGATCCGTTTGAGAACAAGCCCACCGATACGCCCATGACCACGATCTCCGAGTCGATCGAACGAAACCTCATGCAACTCTACCTGCACCCGGATCCTCAGGGCCGGAAGCCGGTGAAGAAATCGAATGACCGGGCGCCGGACGAA